>CAYRNE010000370.1:0-3308 GCA_964425245.1 uncultured Devosia sp. | reverse complement strand
AATGGCCGAGCCCACGAGCATCATCATGGCCCTCGCCGTCTTGCTCGTCGCCGTCGCCCTCGCTGCGACGGCCAAGGAGCCGCGAGACCTTCTTTACACCGGCAACTTCGCCATGCTGGTGCTGTTCGCGCCGTTGCGCGCGGCGCTGGCCCGGATCGCCTTCACCGACGCAGCGCGCTGGGTCGCGTTTGCCGCACTTGCCGGCAGCGCCATCGCGGCGGCGGTTGCGGTGCTGCAGGTGACGGCGCTCGGCGAAACCCGGGCGAAGGGCTTCGGTTCTGACCCTATCTGGGCAGCGCAGGCGGCGCTGCTGACCGGGTTCCTTGCGCTTTGCGGCTTGAGCCTGGCGTCCGGTTTCTGGCGATACCTCCTGCTGCTGGGACCGGCGCTCGGTCTTTTGGCCGTGCTCTTGACGGGCTCGCGGGGGCCGCTTCTCGCGGCGGTGCCGCTCTTTGCGATCGCCATCATCGCCGCACCCGGACAGCGTCTCAGGATCGCAACCGGCTCGCTCGGCGTCCTCGCCGTGACCGGCATCGCTGCGCTCGCCTTCCTGCCGCACGCCAGCACGCGAGCGCAGGCGCTCGTCGAGGGAATAGCCGGAGCAATTGGCCAGTCGAGCGCCAGCGATCCCTCGCTTGGCAGCCGGGCCATGCTCTACCGCGCTTCTGTCGAGGCGTTCATGGCGTCACCGCTCGCGGGCCACGGCTGGGAAGCGCGCCTCGCCGCCGCCTATGCCCGGGTGCCGGGCGGCGAAGCGGCGGTGATCGCCGCCGATCCGATGATGGTGGGCAACCATCATCTGCACGCCGACGTCCTCGACCTCGGTGTGGGGGCGGGGACACTCGGGCTCCTCGCCTATGTGCTCATCATCGTTGCGCCGGTCGCGGGAGCGCTCGCGTCCCCGCGCGACGGGCAGCGGCCAGCCCGCATTCTCGGCTGCGCGATCCTTTCAGCCTCCTACCTCTTCTGCGGGCTGAGCTACATCCTGCTCGGCTACGAATTCCCGACTACGCTCTACGCCGTGATCGCCGCCCTGCTGCTCGGGTTCTGCCGCGATCCGCAGACGGCGGCAGAGCGCCGCGGATGACGCCTACCAGTTCGGACGGCCGTTCAGCATGCCGCCCGCCACCGCGGCATCGATAGCCTTGAGTTCGGCGGGCGTGAGCTTGGGCGCGCCGACAGCGCCGAGGCAATCCCGGAGCTGCTCGAGCGTCCTGACGCCGATCAGCGCCGACGTGATTTCCGGCCGCCGCAGCACCCAGCTCAGCGCCAGCTGCACGAGCGACTGCTTGCGCTTCCTGGCGATCTTGCCGAGCGCATCGACGGCTTCGAGCACATTGGGCGCAAGCGCCCTCGCAGCGATTGTCGAATGCTTCGAGTCGGCGCGCGTGCCCGCCTTGCCCTTCGAATACTTGCCCGAGAGCACGCCCTGCTGCAGCGGCGAGAAGGCGATGATGCCGATCCCCAGCTCGGCGCAGGCCTCGATCGTATGATCTTCCTCGATCCAGCGGTTCAGGATCGAATAGCTCGGCTGGTGAACAAGCAGCGGCACGCCCATGTCCTTGAGAATGGCGCAGGCCCGGCGCGTGTCCTCCTCGGGATAGCTCGAAATGCCGACATAAAGGGCCTTGCCCTGACGGTGAAGCTGGGCGAGGGCACCCATGGTTTCCTCGAGCGGCGTGCCGCGGTCGTAGCGGTGGTGGTAGAAGATATCGACGTAGTCCAGCCCCATGCGCCTGAGGCTCTGGTCGCAGCTCGCGATCAGGTACTTGCGGCTGCCCCAGTCGCCATAGGGGCCGGGCCACATGCCCCAGCCCGCCTTGGACGAGATGATCATCTCGTCGCGATAGGGACGGAAATCGCGCGCCAGCACCTGTCCGAACAACTCCTCTGCCGAGCCGGGCGGCGGGCCGTAGTTGTTCGCGAGGTCGAAGTGGGTGACGCCATGATCGAAGGCGTAGCCCAGGATCTCGAAGGCGCCCGGATAGTCGCGGGTGCCGCCGAAATTCTGCCAAAGGCCCAGCGAGATCACCGGCAGCTTGAGCCCCGAGCGGCCGCAATTGCGGTACTCCATGGCCTCATAGCGCGCGTCGTCTGCCCGGTAGGTCATCTTCCGCCTCGATGTCGTGATTGCCGCGGTGGGACGCCGCGAAGCCGCACTCTGCCGCAGCCCGCGTTGCGCTTCAAGCCGGGCGAGGCGGCGGTTCTCGCGACAAGGCCGCTTGACGGGCGCGAAGGGTGAGAGGACAGCATGGCAGCGGCACACCGGACACGCTGCGGGAGGATGTGGCAGTGGCAGAGATCGTTCATACCGGGACATGGCTGCCCGGCGGCAGGCGGGGGGCCGACCTGATCGGTGCGGAGCACGGCGCCAATGTGACGCTCATCCTCGCCGACATGCTGCCCGGAACCGGTCCGCGGCTCCATACCCATCCATATGGCGAGCTGTGGGTCATCGTCGACGGCGCGGCCGACTTCACGGCGGGCGAGAAGGCCATTTCGGCCTCGGTCGGGGATGTCGTCTATGTGGAGCCGAACCTGTCGCACAAGTTCGTTGTCACGGGCGACAAACCGGTCAGGATGGTCTGCATCCACGAGGCCGCGCGTTTCGAAACGAGGTGGCTCGAGTGAGTCAGGCCGCGCCGGCCGGGCGCCGTCCCAACGATGTCGCCGAGTGCCTCGGCGCCTGGGACAGCCCGTAGCGTCTCAACCGAAAAGCAGCACGCCCCAGAGCCCCAGGGCGCCGACGAAGATCCGCCAATAGGCGAAGACGGCAAAGCCGTGGCGGGAGATGTAGTCGAGCACATAGCGCACGACGAGCCAGGCGACGATGAATGCGGCGGCGAAACCCACGGCGACGGCGACGCTGAGTTCGGTCGTGATCAGGTCGCGATTCTTGTAGAGATCGTACGCGAAGGCGCCGGTCATGATCGGCAGCGCGATGAAGAAGGTGAACTCCGCTGCCGACCGCTTGTCGGTGCCGAGCAGCATTGCACCGACGATGGTCGCGCCCGAGCGCGAGACGCCCGGAATCAGCGCCAGCATCTGGAAAAGCCCGATGTAAAGGCAAAGCAGCGGCGGGTAGTCGTAGATGCGCGTGTACCTCGGCGTATAACGCCGCTGATCGACATAGAGCAGGACGATGCCGCCGAGGATCAGCATGACGCAGATGACGATCGGCGTCTCGTAGATCACGCCCTTGATCAGCTCGTGCAGAAGCACGCCCGCAAGCGCCGCGGGGAACGACGCCAGCACCACGCCGAGAACGAAGCGCAGCGCTCCGGGCTTGCCGCGCACGGCGTCGATGG
>CAYRNE010000369.1:0-3366 GCA_964425245.1 uncultured Devosia sp. | reverse complement strand
GCGTCGAGGGTGGCGGCTTCGAGGACTTCCACCTCAGGCGCCTCGCGATACGCGAGGGTGGCGAGGCGGTCGCCGGTGACGGGGAGGCACACCAGCACGGTTACGCCGCTCGGGGCGAGCAGCGAGGCGAGTTCGGTGTAGTCCTGCTGGCGCTCGTGGCCGCCGGCGACGAGCGCGATGCGCCTCTCGCGATAGGCGTTGAGCGCGGCCTTGGTCGCCTCGGGCGTCGTCGAGATGGAATCGTCGACGAAGACCAGCCCGCCGATCCGATGCTCCTCGAGCCGGTGGGGCAGGGGCGCGAACCGCTCGATGCCGCGCACCACGGCCTCGAGATCGGCACCCGCCTTCATTGCGACCTGCGCGGCGAGCATGGCGTTGTCGAGGTTGTGCGCGCCTTTGAGGCGCGAGCGCGAGACGGCGGTCGCGATGCGGTCGGCGATGAAGGGGGCGAGGGCCGGGACGAGGCGCTTTTTGTCGCGTACCGCCGCGAGCACGGTCGGGTTGTCCTTCGCGCCCGCGCCGAGCGCCACGGGAAAGGGCTGCTCGCGGTCGATGAGGTTCAGCTTGTCGGCATAGTAATGCGTGACGTCGCGGTGCCAGTCTGTGTGTTCGGGCGTGAGGTTCGTGACCGCGGCGATATCGGGCGAGAATGCCATGTCTGCCGTCTGGTACGACGACAGTTCAAAGACCACGATCCGGTTCTTGTCGGCGAGTTCGAGCGGGGCGAGCCCCACGTTGCCGCCGAGCCCCGCGTCGAGTCCGCTCTCGGTCAACATCAGGTGCGTGAGCGTCGCGGTGGTCGACTTGCCCTTGGTGCCGGTGATGGCGATCACCGTGCGGCCCTCGCGATAGGTTTCGCCCCAGATGTTAAGGTTGGAGGTGACCGCGATGCCCGCCTCGCGGGCCTTGGCGAAGACGGGCCGGTAGCGCGAGACGCCGGGACTCTTGACGATGGTCGCGAAGCGCCCGGCGTCGATGGCGGCGTTGAGCTCGGTGGGGGCGATGGGCTCGGCGTCCGCGATGTCGATCTCGCCGCTGTCGACCGTAACGAAGACTTTCGTTTCCGGCGCGCGGGCCTTGATGAAGGCGCGCGTCGAGCGGCCCTCGCGGCCGGCGCCGTAAAGGAGGATCGGCTGGTCAAGGCGCATTGAGGGCAACTCTCTCGGCGATGTCTTTGGGAATGTGGTGTTCGGCGCTGTCAGCCATCAGCTCGGCGAGCGCCTCGTCGAGCCGGGCCGCGCCGTACTGGCGGAGGAGGTCGTCGCGAAGCGCGGCGACAACCGGGGCGCCGGCCCATTCGGGACGCTGCGTCAGTTCGTAAAGGCTCGCGGCCGCTTCGAGGATCTCGCCCACGCACTCCCAGGGCTTTTGCCCCGCGAGCCCGGTGAGGGCGCGGAACGAGGCTTCGTTTCCGGGCACGGCGAGGAGGTTCTTGCCGAAGATGCCGACCAGCCGGTCCTTGTCCATCGCGGGGGCGAGGATCAGGAACACGAAGTGGCACTTGGGGCATTCACCGCACCAGAGCGGACCATCGTGACCGTTGTAACGGAAGTTGCGGTTGCAGCTCGAAAAGACATCGTCGAAACGCGGCGTCTGCGCGAAAAGGCGCGCGATGCGGGCTTCGGAGAAGGGCCGCAGCAGCGAGAAGTACTGAAGCGCGCCGCCGGTCGCGCCACTCAGCACGTCGGCCATGCGCTCCTCGAAGGCGAGCGATTTGGAATGCTGATGGTTCACCTCGCGGCCGCCCCAATGCATGTTGCCCTCGCTCGCGGAGCGTTCGTTGCTGAGGACGATGCGGTCGTAGCCGAAGAGCAGGGCGGCGAGCGCGGCGATCATCGAGTTGATCGCGGTCGAGGGGACGTGGCCGGTGTAGTAGCCGGGCTCGGTGCTGAGCTGGATCATCTCGGGGTCGAGTTTTCGCGTCACGTAGATCGGCGGCCGCCCGATGCGCTCGATCGAGGTGAGGATCGGCCCGCGCGGGTTGACCGCGAAAGGCGTGAAGTCTGTCCCCGCCGCCTCGAGCAGCGATACGCTCACCAGGGAGTCCTTGCCACCGCCGATCGGCAGCAGCGCGCGATGGCGCAGGGTGACGATGCCCGGCGCCCGCGTTTCCTCCGGGGCCTCGATCTCGATTTTCCCGAAGCGGCGCAATTGGTTGCGAGCATAAAACTCGCCCATGCCGTTCTCGTAGACGTCTAGCGCGAAGGCGCGGCCGGCGTCACTCAGCGGAAAATCGAGGAAGATGCGGGTCGGCGCGCAGAGCTTGAAGTAGCTCGTGCCGAGAACGAGGGCAGCCAGCTCGAGGAGCCTCTCGAAAGAGGCGGAGCGCGGCGCGGCGTCGTCCCAGCCTGCGGGATAATCGAGTGTCTCGGTAAATGCGAGTTCCCCGAGCGCGTAGCGGAGCGTCGCACGGCCATCGGTGAATGTCGGGGCTGCGATACGGAACGCGGGCTCGCTCAATAGATCCTCACGCTCAGCCGCTGCACGATATCGCTGTTGAGCCGCTGAAAGCCGTATTCGCGCAGCGTGCATTGCCAGGCATTGCCCAGCCGCTCGATGCGGAAAAGGTTGTAGCGTGCGGGATCGTGGCCGCCGGTATCGGATTGCGCGGTTCCGGCGGCCGCGACGCCGACCACGGGGACGTCGCCGTTCGGCCCGGGGACCGCATAGATGGTGGATTTGTGACTGTGGCCGTGGAGGATCAGCTCGGCTCCCATTTCGGCGACGGCGCGGCGGAAGTTCTTCCCGCCGTAGAGGCCGAAGCGCGGATGGAAGGCTTCCTGGTTCGGCGGATGGTGGATGAGCACGACGCGAAAATATCCCGCGTCGCCGAGCAGCTTGAGGCAGCGGCGGAGCCGCGCTTCCTGGCGCGTGTCGAAATGGCCCGATGCCATCCACGGCAGCGTCGGAACGGCGCTGTTGCAGACGATCACCGCGACCTCGCCGTTGCGGCGGACGAACGGGAACTGGTTGTCGTCGAGGGTCTCGCCGAGGACGTAGCCGCCCCAGCGCTCGAGGGCCTTTTCGAGCTGGCCAGGGACATAGGCGTCGTGATTGCCGGGCGAGACGCAGACGCTTTCGGGCGGGCCGACAGTCTGAAGCCAGTTGAAGGCCGTATTGATCTCGGCATCAAGGCTCAGATTCATGAGGTCCCCGGTTACGGCGATGAAGTCCGGATCGTTTGCCCGCATGTGTTTGACCAGCGAGACGAGACCCTCGCCATCGAGGGTGCGGTGGCGCTTGAGCTTCCAGTTGACGAAGCCGGTCACCCTCTTGTTCAGCAGGTCTCTCGCCTTCACCGGCGGGAGCGGCGCCAGGTGAACGTCGGAAATATGGGCGAGGGTGATCATGGCGGGCGTAATGCCA
>CAYRNE010000368.1:0-3375 GCA_964425245.1 uncultured Devosia sp. | reverse complement strand
GACGGGGTATAGCTCAGCCTGGTAGAGCACCGGTTTTGGGAACCGGGGGCCGCGTGTTCGAATCACGCTACCCCGACCAGCACGTCAGCAAGGGTTGCAAATGGCAGCACGCATCTACCGCCCCGCGCCGAACGCCATGCAGGCGGGCCGCGGCAACTCGAAGCAATGGGTTCTGGAGCACGAGCCGTCGGCGCCGCGCGCGATCGAACCTCTGATGGGCTACACGGCATCTGCCGACACCCGGACGCAGGTTCGCCTCTACTTCGACACCCTCGAGGACGCGGAAGCCTATGCGCAACGCAACGGCATCGCGTACACGGTGCAACCCGAGCAGCGTCCCGCTCCGAAGCGCAATCACTACGCCGACAATTTCCGGTCCGACCGGAAGTTTCCCTGGACCCACTGAGGAACGGTCAACCCGCCCTCAGTTCATGTGCCAGAGGATCCCGACGGTCGCCTTGGCGCCATCGAACCAGCCGCCCCAGGTCCCGGTACCCATGACTTCGCCGCGCACGCTGATCTGCTCGGCCACGGCCATTTCAATGCCCGCGCCCAGAGCGTAGGACGGCGTATTCGCAACCCAGCCGCCGCCGCCCGTCCCGTACACGACCATGTCGTCGGTCAGGTAGCTGCCGATCTTTCCCAGGAACAGGGCGTTGACCCCCGCAAAGCCGCCGCCGTTCCAGAGGCTGTCGCCCTGAAACTCGACGCCTGCGAGAATCATGTCGTTGAGAGCGAAATTCGCACCGGCAACGACACCTGCGCTCCAGACGGTGTTGACGACCGGGAAGGCGCCGACGCCGGCCGTCGCGCCGACATAGAACCCTTCGAAATTGAAAAGATTGCTCGTGTAGCCGGTATCGAGACCGCCAACGAGCAGGTCCGCCGCCTGGGCGCCCGTCGCCGTGAGGCCGATCGCGGCGACGCCCGCGAGCAGTGTCCGAGTGAGCTTCATTTGGAATCCCCTGAGCTTGATGCGCAACAGCAACTCGGTGCCGATTTTGCGCGTACAGAGGCCTCCGCGACACCCGGGCGCGAGTCTTTATCCTTGGTTGAGGCTAAGAATGAATGGAGCGGGAGGGCCGCAGCCGCCGGATTCGTTTCAATTTGAAACAAATGCGCGACAATGCCCCTCGGCAAATGAAGAAGGCCCGCCGAAGCGGGCCTCCAAATTCCGCGTGACTAGCAGCTGCGGCTAGAAGTGGAAGTTGAAGCCCACCTTGCCGACGTGGATGTTCGGGCCCCACTGATAATTGTACTCGGCCTTGAGGCTGAGGTTGTCGGCGACGCCGAATTCGACACCGGCACCAACCGGGATGAAGGCGCCCGTTCCCGAGTTCCAGCCCGCACCGGCGAGACCGTAGATCAGGGCCTGGTCGGCGACGAAGCCCAGACGGCCATGAACCTGGCCCGTCCAGGTCGCGTCGGTCTGCCACGAGACGTTACCCTCGATACCGGCGAGGATCGAGGAGTCCAGCAGCACGTTGACACCGAGATCGGCGCCGAGCGCGAACGCCGGGGTCGTCAAACCGCCGACCCACAGACCTGCATACGGACCCTCCCAGTCGAAACCGTAGGAATTGTCGATGACCGGCGCCGGATCGATGATCAGATCGGCGGCCATGGTCGCCGAGGAGAGCGCGGCACTTGCCACGGTTGCCAACAGGGCAATCTTGAGGGTGCGCATGAGAGAATCCTTTGGATAGAAGCTAGTCGAAGCGAAGTATGCTAACTCGCCCGGCGAACACAAGCCGAAAGCGGCAAAATCGTTGCCGCGAAGCCCAATTCCGACCCCAATATCCCGGCTGTGTTGCGCCGGGGTCACATCCGGCGCGACGCAGCCTCCAAGCTGTTGAGAATGCCTTAAGAAATGGGTGCTTCGCCGCCCTTCCCGGGAAGCGTGGAAGGCGCCGGACGGGGCGCGTGATCAGAAGTGGAAGTGCGCGCCGAGGGTGAGTTCGTCCTTCGGGTTGCCGCCGGTGATGGGGAACCCATGCAGATATTGGGCGCGCAGCGACACGTCATCGGTTACGGCGAGTTCGACGCCACCGCCGAGCAGCAGGTCGTCCTCATTGGGGAACCCGAGGTCGACGCCGTATCCGGCCGCGGCATAGACCAGTAGGTCATCGGAAACGAGCGCACCGCCGCGCCCGAGGACCTGCCCGTAAACCGTGTCGGCTGCGCCGCCGGTCAGGCCGTGGACGGCGACTTCCGCGCCCACCAGCACGAAATCGAACTGCGCGTTGACACCAAGGTTGAGGCCAAGGCCGAACTGCGTTCCGCCGACCGGGCTCACCTGCCCGACGCCATAAATGCCTGCATAGAACCCGTTCCAGTCGAAGCTCGCCGCATCGTCGTAGATCGGCACGTCTATGCCGCCGTTCGAGACGGGGAGAGCAATCGCGTCTGCGGCAACGGCTGCCGCGGGCGAAGCCGCAAAAGCAACAATCGCAATGGCGAACGCATGTCTCGGCTTCATGGTCTTTCTCCACGTCTACGCCCGGCAAATCGCCTGACCGCGAGGTTTCGTTCCGGTTGCAGCTCGCACACTTCAGGGGCCGCTTCCCGCTGATGTAGGAAGCCAGCGGCAGGCCTGCCATAGGGTACGACATGAGGCCGTGCGGCCTGAACCCGGGATGAACCGCAGTTAGCGGCAGGACGGCAGCAGGATCAGGGTGAAGTGGCGCGAGTGACGGGACTCGAACCCGCGACCTCCGGCGTGACAGGCCGGCGCTCTAACCAACTGAGCTACACCCGCAGCATGGGGCCTCAGGGCCCGCGCGACGTGGCGTTCGTGTAGTGGCTGGCCTGAATCAAGTCAAGCGCGATGGCGCGCCGTCGTCCCCTGCGATGCCCCGGTTGGATCGGTTGACGCAGGGATGCCGAAATCCTAGGTAGGTGCCCTCGATGGCGGCCCCCGAAGGCCCGGGGCCGTGGGCGGTTAGCTCAGTTGGTAGAGCATCTCGTTTACACCGAGAGGGTCGGCGGTTCGAGACCGTCACCGCCCACCAGCGCCCCCGGGCGCACCCGAAAAACAAATGGCCCCGGCGACGACGCACGGGGCCAAAGCAACGTCGATGGACTCGCCGCTAGTTGATCGAGTCCTTGAGGCCCTTGCCGGGCTTGAACTTGGCCTGGTTGGAGGCCGGAATCTTGATCTCCGCGCCGGTCGCCGGATTGCGCCCGATGCTGGCCTTGCGCTTGGAGACCGAGAAGGTCCCGAAACCGACGAGCCGGACCTCGTCGCCCTTCTTCAGCGACTTGGTGATGGCATCGAAAACTGCGTCAACGGCTTCGCTCGCCTGCGCCTTGGTAATGCTCGCCGTGTCGGCGACGACCCCGATCAGATCGTTCTTGTTCATAGCGTTTCCTCAC
>CAYRNE010000367.1:0-3376 GCA_964425245.1 uncultured Devosia sp. | reverse complement strand
GCGCTGCATGTCGCCGCCGGAGAGCGCTGACGGCTTGAGCTTCAAAAGGTGATTGATGTCCAGCGCGCTCGCGATGCTGCGCACCGCCTGCTCGACCTCGCCGTGGCTCTGGCCCGTGGCCTTGAGCGGAAAGGCGATGTTCTCGTAGACGCTCAGGTGCGGATAAAGGGCGTAGGACTGGAAGACGAAGGCGATGTCGCGATCGGAGGCATGCAGGTTCTGCACCGGCTTGCCGTCGATCAGGATGTCGCCCGAGTCGATGTCCTCGAGCCCGGCGATCGAGCGGAGGGTCGTGGTCTTGCCGCAGCCCGAAGGACCGAGGAAGACCACAAACTCGCGGTCTTTCACCGTCAGGTTGACGTCGTTGATGACATGCAGCGCGCCGAAATGCTTGTCGACGTGACGAAGCTCGATCTCAGCCATGGCCATGCCCCTTCCGCACTGCCTGCGAAGCGGAGGCGCCCGGACCGACGTCCTCGATGTCGCGCGCCGGTGCCGGAGCCGGGGTATGGATCGCGACGTTGAAGCCGATGAAGCCGATCAGCATCACCAGCACGCTCCACTCATGCAGGAATGCGACCCAGGGCTGGCAGAGAAAGACAATGCCGGCGACCATGACCCAGATCGAGATCGGCTCGAGCCGCAGGTGGGCGAATTCGCGGAACGTCATTTGCGGATGGCCCCGAAGGTGACGCCGCGCAACAGGTGATTGCGCAGCAGGAAGGTGAACACCGCGACAGGCAGCAGGAACAGCACCGTACCGGCGGCGATCACCGTCCACTCGGGCAGGCCCGAGCCCATCTGCGAGGGAATGAAGGGCGGCGCGGTCTGCGCCTCGCGGTTCGTCATGATGAGCGCGAAGGCATACTCGTTCCAGGCCGTGATGAAGCAGAACACGGCCGTCGCGGCGATTCCGGTCGCAGCCTCCGGCAGCACGATCTTGAAGAAGGCCTGCATGCGCGTATAGCCGTCGATCAGCGCCGCTTCCTCGTATTCCTTCGGGATCTCGTCGATGAACCCCTTCATCAGCCATACCGAGAAGCTGAGGTTGAAGGCGGTATAGAGAATGATGAGACCGATGTGCGTGTCGGTCAGTCCGAACTGCCGATACATGAGGAACATCGGGATCGCGACCACGACCGGCGGCAACATGCGGGTCGAGAGGATGAAGAACAGCAGGTCGCCCTCGCCCTTGATCCTGAAGCGGGAGAAGCCATAGGCGGTGATCGTCCCCATGCCTACGGCGAGGACGGTCGAGACGATCGACACGATGAGGCTGTTGGCGAAGCGGTTGGGATACTGTGACAGCTGGACGCTGTCGCCAACCCTGAGGATGCGCTCGCCGGTTGCGAGCACGGCCTGCTCCCACCAGGGCGCCGCGGCGAACTCTTCGGGCGTCGGCTGGCTGCGCAGGCCGACGCGCTTGGTAAAGAGCTTGATGAACGGGGTAACCTCGGGCTGGAAGATCACCGTCGGCGGCACCGAGGTCGCGACTGCCCGCGGCTTGAAGGCCGTCGAACCGATCCAATAGATCGGCGACAGGAAAAGCAGCGTCGCGGCGATGATGGCGATGATGGCGAGCGGCTGGCCGATGCGCTGGCCGCGCGACGTGACGGCGGCCATCTCAGCGCTCCTTAATCTTGTTGAGGTATTTCACGTAGATGTTCGTTATGCAGAGCACGACGATCAGCACGATATAGGCGAGCGCCGAGGCGCGGCCCGTGTCCCAGCCCTGGAACGCCATCTGGTAGAGCGCGATGGCGACCGTCTCGACCGAGGCGGCAGACATGATGAAGGGCAGGTCGAAGGCCTTGAATGCCTCCATGGTGCGGAAGATCAGCGCGATCAGCAGGAGCGGCGCCACCAGCGGCAGCGTGATCCTGCGGAACGTGTACCACCAGCCGGCGCGGTCGATCGCGGCAGCCTCGTATAGATGCTTGGGTATCGCCGAGAGCCCGGCGAGCGAGAGCAGCATGACGAAGGGCGACCACATCCAGATATCGGTGATCGCCACCGCGAAAAGCGCATTGGTCGGGTGCGTCAGCCACTCGAACTTGCCGAGTCCGAGGACGTAATTGATCGGCCCCCAGGACGGGTCGTAGAGCAGCTTCCAGAACAGCCCGACGACAGCCGGCGACAGCATCATGGGCAACAGCAGCAGGGTCGTGACGAGGCCCTTCAGAGGGAACTTGCGGTTGAGCAGCAGCGCAAGGCCGAAGCCGACGATCATCTGGCCGCCGACCGAAATGATCACATACTGCGCGGTGATCGTGAAGTTCTGCCAGATGCCGGGATCGGACAGCAAATCAGCGTAGTTCTGTATGCCGATGAATTCGGCGGGCTGCCGCGTCGACACGCGGTATTCGGTGAACGAGAAGCCGAGCGAATAGAGCAGCGGAAAGATGTTGAAGACGATCAGGAACGCGATCGTCGGCAGGATGAAGGCGTTGCGGATGGTGAGATCGCTCCAGCCGCGCGCCGCCGCCCGCGTATCAGATTCCAGCGTCGCGAGAACCGCCACTTCTTCCCTCTATGACTAAGGTGGTCGGGTAGGACCGGGAGCAGCAAGCTGCTCCCGGCTCCCTGGATTGCCAGATGACGATCAGCTGTTGCCGAGCGTCTCCTCCCACTGCGCGGCAAGACCGTCGAGCAGCGCCTTGGGATCGCCCTCACCCGTCGTGATGTACGGGTGCAGCGCGTCGTTCATCTGAAACAGCATGTCGGCGAAGACCGGCACGGCCCAGAAGTCCTTCACGATCTTCATCGAGTCGGCAAAGGCACGGTTGAACGGCGTGGCGTTGAGGAACTCATCGGAGTTCAGAACCTCGGCGTGGCAGGTGTAGCCGCCGAGTTCGGCCCAGCGCTTCTGCACGTCTTCCCGCACGAACCACTCGAGGAACTTGAAGGCTTCCTCCTTGTTCTGGCTGTAGGAAATGACCGAGATGCCCTGACCGCCGAGCGCCGCGTGCTGGTCGCCGTTCGGTCCCGGAGGATTGGCGAAGTAACCCGTGACTTCCGCATGCGGATTGGTCGCCGGGTTGGCCAGCGCCGGGAAGAAGGCGAAGTAGTTCATGTTGAGCGCGACCAGCCCTTCCGTGAAGGCCTGGTTGTTCTCGACGAAGAACGCCTGGCTCCAGTTGGGCGGCGTGAACTCGTAGAGCTTGCGGTAGGCTTCGAGCGCCGCGACGTTCTGCTCGGAGTTCAGGATACCCTCGACCTCGCCGGTCTCGTAGTTCCCGAGATCGCCGCCATAGGTGAAGATGGTCTGCTCGAGACCCATGGCCATGGCGTCGTAGGCGGTCTGGGTATAGAGCGCGACGCCGTAGCGGTTCTCGTCCGGACGGGTGAAGAATTCGGCGATGTCGATGAGTTGCTC
>CAYRNE010000366.1:0-3378 GCA_964425245.1 uncultured Devosia sp. | reverse complement strand
CTCATCGAAAAGTACGGCGGCGACATGCCCGACCGGATCGAGACCAGCCGCAAGAAGTACGCGGCGATGAACGATGCGGAAAAGACGAGGCTCAACGAGGAGTTGCGGGAGCTCGAAGCCGCCTGGGCCGACGCCATGAAGAACGGCGTTCCCGCCGATTCGTCCACGCTCGATCCGTTGCTCAGGCGGTTTCGCGAGTGGGTCGAGACGATGTGGGACAAGCCGTGCCCGCCGGAAGCCTTCTCCGGCCTTGCAGACCTTCATCTCTCCCATCCGGATTTCGTGAGCCGCTATGAGGCGATCGGAGAAGGCTTTTCGGACTACCATGCTGCCTCGATGAAGGCCTACGCGAAGCGCCTGGCGCAATAGGTAGGAGAGGCGGAGCGGCCGGCGTGCGGCTCCGCCTCTACCTGCCGCGAATCGGCGCAAATACCGCCGAATCTTGAAATTGCCGGATGATCACATCTCCGTTAGGCTTCTCAAGCGGCGGATTCACAGAGGCACCCTGCGGATGTGGGACTTTTCCATCGGCTGGTCTTTCAGCCTCATGGTGAAGAGATCCGTTCGTTGCGCTGTGCACGATCGTTCACATTGCCGCGCTGATGAAGCCGGGTGGCGCGGAGCTGCCGGCCGCCGGCGCCGGACGGCCGCCCTGTGGACGTGCGGCAGGAGCCTGGGGAGCGGCTATTCGCTGACGAACCCGGCGGGTTCTTAGCAAGTGAAGCGCGTGACGTTTCTCGTCGATTATGGCCTCGTGAGCCACGGTCTTGCGCCGCTTTTCGTCGACGGCCATGCAACGGAGATGGACTTCTGGGGCTTCAACCGGGACCTCGTCCGCCGGCTGGCCCGTCTCAACGAGCTCTATGATCGCCAGATCAACTGGGACAATCCGCGCGACGAGACCTACGAAATCTCCGAGCGCGACCGCAACGAGTTCAACGCACTGCTGCCGCTTGTCCTGTCGGAACTCCAGATCGAGCTCGGGGAGCAGTGGGAGATCGTGTCCGAGACCGGGCCGATCGAGTAGCGCCGGGATCAGTCGAATGCATAGTGAAGGCGCACGCCCTGGCCGAGTTGCCTGGCCGAGACGAGTCGGGGCGACGCGCGAAAGCCGGTCGCCGGAAACAGCGGGGCGCCGCCCCCGATGATCCGCGGCATGATGTAGATTTCGATCTCGTCGAGCGCGCCGCGCTCCATGAACGCCATCTGCAACTGCCCGCCGCCCATCATCCAGACGTCGCCGTCGTCGAGAGCGCGCAATTCCGCAATCAGCGCGTCGACGTCCGAGCGCGTTTCGAGGGCACCAAGGGGATTGTCGATGGGGCGGGACGTAACAACGATCGCCCTCTGTTTGCCGTAGGCCCAGCCGGCTCCCTCGTCGACCAGCCAGTCGTAGGTGGCGCGGCCCATGACTACCGTGCGAATCCGCTTGATGAAGAGATCGTAGTGGTGCTCGCCAAGTTCGACCGGGCTCGTATAGAGCCATTCGAGAGAACCCTCGTTGTCGACGATGAAGCCGTCGAGGCTCGTTGCGATGTAGCCGACGATTCGCGCCATTTCCTGCTCTCCGCAATTCCGACTCGTGCTAGATATATAAATGAACGTTCATTCACAAGAGGTAGGAAGTGTCGAGAACGAGAACCGTTGCTGACCAAGATATTCTCGATGCCGCAATCGGCATCCTGCAGCGAATCGGGCCGGCCGAACTGACGCTGGCGCTCGTCGGCGGGGCCGTGGGGCTGTCGCCCGCGACGCTGGTGCAGCGCTATGGCACGAAGGACGCATTGCTGCGCGCGGCGCTCCTTCGCATGTGGGACAGGGTGGACGAGGTGACCGCCGCGGCCGATGCGCGCCTGCCGGTGAGCGTCGAGGGCGCGGTTGCTATGCTGGTCGGCCTCTCGGGCGCCTACGGCGGCAGTGCCGACGAGGATGCTCAGGGTCTGCTGCTCTTGCGCGAGGATTTCCGTGATGCAGCGTTGCGTACGCGCGGCGTCGCCTGGGGTGAGGCGCTGGCCCGTGCCCTGGGCCGCCGGCTGACGGACGATCCTGCCCGCCAACCGGTGCTCGGGAGACTCATGGCCAGCCAGTGGCAGGGATGCCTGATCTGGTGGGGCTTTTCCCGCGCAGGCAGCCTCCGCGGATACGTCAGACGCGAACTGCGCGAGTGGTGCCGTGCCGTGCTCGGCAATTGATGCGGCATCGTTCGTGTTTTATTCTCGCGGCATGCATTATTGCTTCCTCGAAACCGACCTCGGCATGATGGGGCTGGGCTGGACCGGACGCGGGCTGGCGCGGCTCTCGCTGCCGGGCGGCAACCTCGAAGACCGCGTGACGCGCTGGGGCTTCCGGGGCGAGCCGCCGTCCTGGCTGATGCCGATCATGGAACGGATCGTCGATTACGCGACGGGCGCCGAAGCCGAGTTCGACGAATCCACGCTCGACCTGGACGTGGTGCCGGAGTTCCATCGGCGCTGCTATGACGATATCCGCCGGCTGCGCTGGGGCGAGACGACGACCTATGGCGAGATCGCCCGCCGGCTGGGCGACGTGCAGCTGTCGCGGGCGGTGGGGCAGGCGATGGGAGCCAATCCGATTCCGCTGGTCGTCCCATGCCATCGCGTGCTTGCTGCGGCGGGCCGGGCCGGGGGCTTCTCCGCCCCCGGCGGCGTCGCCACGAAAATGAAGATGCTGGCCATGGAACAGGCCGCGGCACCCGGCGGACAATACGCTTTCGGCTTCTGATGACCGGTCAGCCGGAGGGGGCGTTGAGCCGCTCTATCGCCGCGGCCGCCTTGTCCGCGATCGTGTCGATCGGGTCCAGAATCGACAGGATCAGCACGTCTTCGTCCGGACCGGGCGGTTCCAGCGTTGCGAACTGACTGTCGAGCAGGCTTGCCGGCATGTACTCATGCCTGCGGCGCGCTATGCGCTCGGCAATCACCTCCTTGGGGCCGTCGAGGTGGATGAAAAGGATGGGCTCGCCCGCCTTCTCGATGAGGAAGTCTCGGTAAACGCGCCTGAGGGCCGAACTGGCACCGACGACAATGCCGTTGGCATCGGCGGCCTCGCGCAGGGCCCTCGCATGGACTTCGAGCCACGGCCAGCGGTCTTCATCTGTCAGCGGGATGCCGGAGCCCATCTTCTGCTTGTTAGCGGGCGGATGGTAGCCGTCGCCATCGAGGAACGGGGCCCCGAGGCGCCTGGCGAGCGCGGCACCGACCACGCTCTTGCCGCTAGAGGATACCCCCATGACGATGATGATGCGGGCGGGCTTTCTGGCGCTGGAAGTATCGTTCACGGGACTGGGCTGCGATCTGGGACGGTGCACTCTGACGCGGGCGGTCTCGTTTGTCACGCCGTCCTGACGACTGTGTCGGC
>CAYRNE010000365.1:0-3392 GCA_964425245.1 uncultured Devosia sp. | reverse complement strand
CACCGAGATGCAGCGCACGGTGAAGGGCGAGGTGGTGTCGAGCACGTTCGACGAGCCGGCCAGCCGCCACGTCCAGGTCGCCGAGATGGTCATCGAGAAGGCCAAGCGCCTCGTCGAGCACAAGCGCGACGTGGTGATTCTGCTCGATTCGATCACGCGCCTCGGCCGAGCCTACAACACGGTGGTGCCCTCCTCGGGCAAGGTGCTGACGGGCGGCGTCGATGCCAATGCGCTGCAGCGGCCCAAGCGCTTCTTCGGTGCGGCGCGCAACATCGAGGACGGGGGCTCACTGACCATCATCTCGACGGCGCTGATCGATACCGGCTCGCGCATGGACGAAGTGATCTTCGAGGAGTTCAAGGGCACGGGCAACAGCGAGATCGTGCTCGACCGCAAGGTCTCCGACAAGCGCGTCTTCCCGGCGATCGACGTCACCAAATCCGGCACCCGCAAGGAAGAGCTGCTGGTCGAGCCGGACGTGCTCAGGAAGATGTATGTGCTGCGCCGCATCCTCAATCCGATGGGCACGGTGGACGCCATCGAGTTCCTGCTCGACAAGATCCGGCAGACCAAGACGAACCAGGACTTCTTCGATTCGATGAATACTTGAGGGCGTCCTCCTGGCTTGGCTCCATCACGCCAGGCGGCATCCCGGAACTTGACCCGAAGACCCGTGAACGCCTACCGCGGCCATGGCGATCCGGCGGGCAGCCGGGTCGTTCCCGGCCACGACGGCGCGTGAACCATGGATCCGAGCGCAGGCGAAACCATCATAGCCCTTTCATCCGGCGCCCTGCCGGCGGGGGTTGCGGTCATCCGCATCAGCGGCGCCCGGACTGCGGCATTGGTACGCAAGGTCGCGGGTACGCTGCCTGAGCCCCGGCGGCTCTCCCTCCAGACGTTGCGTCTGGGTGCTATGCCGGTCGACACCGGGCTCGTCGCCTGGTTCCCGGGGCCGCACAGCTTCACCGGCGAGGATTGCGCCGAGCTCCAGGTGCACGGCTCGCCGGCCGTGGTCCGCACGCTGCTGCGGGGGCTCGCCGACGAACCCGGCGTTCGCCTGGCACAGGCCGGGGAGTTCACCCGGCGCGCCTTCGAAAACGGCAAGCTGGACCTGACCGAAGTCGAGGGTCTCGGCGACCTCATCGCGGCGGAGACCGAGTCCCAGCGTCGGCAGGCGCTCGCGCGGCTCGGGGGCGGGCTGACACGGCAACTCGAAGACTGGCGGAAGCGACTCCTCGATCTGAGGGCGGAAGTCGAGGCGCGGCTCGATTTTTCCGACGAAGGCGACGTGGGCGAGTATCCGCCGGACTTCGACGAGCGAGTGCGGTCGCTGCAGGCCGAGCTGGCGTCGGCGCGCAACGACGTCGCCCGGGGCCGCATTGTCCGCGAAGGCCTGCGGGTCGCGCTCGGCGGCCCGCCGAACGCAGGAAAATCCAGCCTTCTCAACGCTCTGGCAAAGAGCGAGATCGCCATCGTCACCGACGAGCCCGGGACGACGCGGGACGTGCGCGAGGTGGCGGTCGACCTCGGCGGCCAGCTGGTCGTGCTGGTCGATACCGCGGGGCTCCGTGAAACCACCAGCAAGGCGGAAGCCGAAGGTGTGCGGCGGGCGCGTGAGGCGCTTGCCTCAGCCGATCTCGCGCTCTGGCTGATGGCGCCCGATGCGGCCGAGCCGCCTCCGGAAATTGCCGCCCCCGTGTGGCGGATCGCCACGAAGACCGACGTCGCATCGCCGGCCGCGCCGTGCGACGTCGCGATTTCCATTCGGACCGGCGACGGGCTCGACGCGCTCGTTGGACGGCTCGAAGCCTTTGCGGCCGATGCCGCCGGCGAGGGGGAGCCGGCCCTCGTCTCGCGGGAGCGCGACCTGGCCGCTCTCGGAGACGCGGTCATTGACCTCGGCGAGGCCGGCATCCGGCTCGGCGAACCCGAAATCGCCGCGGAAGCCCTGCGCCGGGCGTCGCAGGCGCTTGAGCGGCTGCTCGGACGCATGGACCCCGAGGCCGTGCTCGACCGGCTGTTCCTCAACTTCTGCATCGGCAAGTAGCGCCGTGATTCACGTGAAACAGGCGCCCCCGGCGCGCGCGATTGATTCACGTGGAACATTGGCCTACACCGCGCCGCCATGAGCCTATCCAGCGATTTCGGCGTCATCGTCGTCGGCGGCGGGCATGCCGGCTGCGAAGCCGCGGCCGCGTCGGCGCGGCTCGGGGTGCCAACCGCGCTCGTCACGCACAGGATGGCGACGATCGGCGAAATGAGCTGCAACCCGGCGATCGGGGGGCTCGGCAAGGGTCATCTCGTGCGGGAAATCGACGCTCTGGATGGTCTCATGGGCCGCATCGCCGATGCCGCCGGCATACAGTTCCGCGTCCTCAACCGCCGAAAGGGCCCCGCCGTGCGAGGACCGCGCGCGCAGGCCGACCGCAAGCTCTACAAGGCCGCCATGCAGGCGGCGATCCTCGCCCAAGCCAATCTCGAGGTGATCGAAGCGGAGGTCGACGATCTCGTCGTGGAAGGCGGGCGCGTCACCGGCGTGCGCCTGCTCGACGGGCGCGCCATCGGCGCCGGGGCCGTCGTGCTGACGACGGGCACCTTCCTTCGGGGGCTGATCCATCGGGGGGAGGAGACGATTCCCGCCGGCCGTGCCGGGGAAAAGCCGGTCCTCGGGCTCTCGGTCCGTCTCGAAGCGCTGGGGCTGCGGCTGGGCCGGCTGAAAACGGGAACGCCCGCCCGGCTCGACGGCCGCACCATCGATTTTTCCGTGCTCGAGGTGCAGCCTGGCGACGACCGTCCCGAACCCTTTTCCGCGCTGACCGAGGCCATCACGACGCCGCAGGTCCCATGCCACATCACCCGCACCACCGCCGAGGCGCACCGCATCATCAAGGAGAACCTCCACCGCTCGGCGATGTATTCGGGACGCATTCAAAGCCGGGGGCCGCGCTACTGCCCCTCGATCGAGGACAAGATCGTACGCTTCGCCGATCGCGACACGCACCAGGTCTTCCTCGAGCCCGAAGGTCTAGACGATCATACAGTCTATCCCAACGGGGTCTCGACCTCTCTGCCCGCCGAGGTGCAGGAGGCCTTTCTCCGCTCGATGCCGGGGCTCGAAAATGTCGAGATCATCAGGCCCGGCTACGCCATAGAGTATGATTACGTCGACCCGCGCGAACTCAATCCGACCCTGGAAAGCCGGCGGCTGCCCGGGCTGTTCCTGGCCGGGCAGATCAACGGCACGACGGGCTACGAGGAGGCCGCTGCGCAAGGGCTCATGGCTGGTCTCAATGCGGCGGCGCGCGCCGGCGGCGGTACAGACATCATTTTCGACCGCGCGGAAGCCGCGGCCGGGGTCATGGTCGACGATCTGGTGACGCGGGGGGTAA
>CAYRNE010000364.1:0-3425 GCA_964425245.1 uncultured Devosia sp. | reverse complement strand
TCATCCCCGCCGTCGATGCCGAGCGCTTCGGCGGCGGCAAGGCGGAGCTCAGGCTCGCGAATCCGATCGCGGCCGATCTCACCGACATGCGGCCCTCGCTCCTGCCGGGGCTGCTCGCCGCCGTGCGCCGCAACGAGAATCGCGGTTTCGCCGATCTCGGGCTCTTCGAGGTGGGCCAGGTGTTCCTCTCGGTCGAGCCGAGCGGCCAGCATACCTATGCGACGGCAATCCGGAGCGGCTCGACGGGGCGGCACTGGCGCGAACGCGCGCGGCCGGTCGACGTTTTCGACATCAAGGCAGATCTTGCGGCGTTGCTCGATGCGCTGGGGCATGACATCGACAAGCTGCAGCTTTCGGCCGAGGCACCCGACTGGGCGCATCCCGGCCGGGGCGGCCGCATCACGCTCGGGCCCAAAGTCACGATCGGCTGGTTCGGCGAGGTGCATCCAAAGCTGCTCGCCGCGTTCGACGTTACGGGGCCGGCGGTCGCCTTCGAGGTCGACGTCGACGCCATCCCCGAGCCGCGGCGCAAGCCGACGCGCGCCAGGCCGGCTCTGAAGATGAGCGACCTCATGCCGGTGAGCCGCGACTTTGCTTTCGTCGTCGATCGCAGCGTCTCCGCCGCGACGATCCTCAAGGCGGCGCGCGGCGCAGACAAGACGCTCATTGCCGATGCCACGGTCTTCGACGTCTTTGAAGGCGCTCATGTCCGCGAGGGCAAGAAGTCCGTCGCCGTCGCCGTGACGCTGCAGCCGACGGAGCGCACGCTCACCGACGAGGAGATCGAGCGCGTTTCGGCCGGCATCGTCACGGCGATCGAGAGGGCGACAGGCGGGACGCTCCGCACGTGACCGGGGTGCGGGTCATCCGGGCGGCACCATCTCCCGCCTTCATTCCGGAGGAGCACCGGCTGCGGCGGCTCCCGAGGCAGACCCGAAAGCCGCGCCCCGAGGGCTTCTTCGAACGCTTCGAGGACCGTGCACTGGTCTACGACTGCTTCTGGCATGCAGACGGCGAGCGCATCCTCCTCGTCGGACCGCCGCCGATGAATCTCAGGCCGCTCTATCGAACGGCTGCCTACGAGGCGCACCCGTCCGGCGAGCGGCTTACACCCCGCTATTACACCTCGCTTTCGACCATGATCACCGAGCTTGCCGGCGTGCCGCGCGGCACGGCAGAAATTGTGATGCGACTCGACGACATGGAGTTCCCGTTGCGCGTCCGCGCCAACATGAGTTCGGCCTTCACGTGCAGGCGGCTGCTCTTCACGATGAGCAAAGACAACGAGCTGGGCTGGATCGACGAGTGGGCGCGCTGGCACGTGGCGTTCCAGGGGGCCGATGCGATCGTCGTCTTCGACAACGGCTCGTCGCGCTACGGGATCGATGAGATCGAGAAGGTCCTGACGGGGGTTCCGGGCATTGCGACCGCCGCCGTCCTCAGCTGGCCTTGGCGCTATGGCATGACGGACACGGCGTTCCTCGTGAACCCGTTCTATGTCCTCTTCCTGCAGGTCTCGTCGATGGGCGTACTGTTGCGCCGCTTCGGCGCGACTGCGTACGGCATCCTCAATTGCGATGTGGACGAGCTTGTCTCATCGCCGGAGGGAAGCACGGTCTTCGATCTCGCCCATGCGTCACGGCATGGACTGGTCGTTATGCGCGGCCGCTACGTCGAGGCCGTGCCGGCCGACGGTGCACCCGAGGGGGAGCGGCGGCACCGGCACTACGTCTCGTCGTTTGCTGATCCCAAACGCGCCGCGTCGCGACCGAAGAAGTGGGCGCTCGACCCCAACCGTCCATGGGTTCGGAATCTCGCTGTGCATCCCTATATGCACTGGATCGAAGGCCGCCCGCCCTTCGGCAAATCGACGCCTCCCGGCACCTTCTACCGGCACTTTCGAGGCATCAACACAAACTGGAAGGACCGGCGCACCGACACCACCGGGATCAGTCGGGGCGAGCTGACGGTCGACGCCGAGTTCGCCAGGATCGTGGCCCAGAGTGAGCCCTGAGAGCGTCACCGCACAGCCCGGAACGTCCGGCGGCGTGAGCGCCGCCGAGACCGGCCTTCGCCAAGCCGTCCTCGCGCTGACGCTCGCGCTTCCCTGCCTCCTCGGTTACCTCACCACCTATCTCCTGCTGCCGCTCGCGATCCTCGCCGCCGTACTGGCGCTGCGGCGCGCCCCGTTCAGGCCCGATGCGATGGGCCGGGTCTTCATCGCGGCTTTCGTCGTGATTGCCGCGCTCGTTGCGATCAACGCCGATGCGCCCGCGGATGCGTTTGCCGCCCTCAACTTCATCGCGCTCCCGCTCTATGTGCCGCTGGCAATGCTGCTGGGGCGCGGGGGGCAGCCGGAGAACGCGTGCCGTGTGGCGCTCCTCGCGCTGCTCGGGGCGGTGCTCGGGTTCGTCCTCTCGGCAGCTCAGGTCTATCTCATGGGCATCGGCCGCGCGGGCGTCCTCAACACCGACCCGATCCGGCTCGCCAACACGGCGCTGCTCCTAGGGTTCCTCGCTCCGGCGCTCGGGTGGCAATCCTCTGCCGGCTGGCGGCGCGCGGCGCTGCTTGTCGGCCCCGCGGTGGCCTTCGCCACGGTATTGCTGACCGGTGCCCGCATCGCGATGGTCGCCTTTCCGGTGCTCAGCTTCGTCCTGATCGTGCTGCTCGCACGGCGCAAGGGACTCGCCGTGGCGGCCGCCTCGGTCGCCGTTCTCGCTCTCATCGCCATTGCTTTCACCAACCCCTTCGGAAGCGACCGCGTCGCCTCGCTACTGACGTCCGTCGGCAATATCGTGGCCGGAGAGACGGCAGGCGACGAAGCCGTGCGCATCCGCCTGGTTCTGTACGAGGCCGGCTGGCAGGCCTTCCTTCAGTCCCCGCTCATCGGCCACGGCTGGGCCGGCATGATGCCGGCGACGGGTACCTTCCTGAGTGAGACCGACAAGGTCCATGCGAGCTTGCCGCACCTTCACAACGAGCTCCTGACCTTCGCCGTATTCGGGGGAATCGTGGGCGTGGCACTCTATGCATGCCTTCTGGCGGCGCCCATTGTCGTCGTCTGGCGCAGCAACCGCGACAGCCAGTACAAGGCGCGTCTCCATGGCGCGGTGACGCTTGTTCTGGCCTACGCTCTCATGGGAGCGACCGATACGATGCTGAGCTTTGAGCTGCACACGGCACTTTATGTCGCGCTCGCCGCTGTCCTCCTCGGATACTGTCGCGACTCGCCGGCGGAAGGCACACGGAATGGCTGAGACGCGCCGCAGGTTCGGCCTGGCGCTCGCGGTGATGCTCCTCGCTGGCGCGCTTGCCCTTCCCTTCGTCGGCGGTTACCCGCTTGCCTATGCGCTCGCGATCGTCAGCCTGCTGCTGATCGCCTGGTGGCTGCTCGCGAGGCCGAGGCCCGCCGAAATGGCCGAGCC
>CAYRNE010000363.1:1260-3435 GCA_964425245.1 uncultured Devosia sp. | reverse complement strand
CGGTATTGGTCATGGACTGGACGACGATCGGCGCCCCGCCGCCGACGAGGACGCCGCCGACGTTTACGCCTACCGACTGCCTGCGGGGGGAAACGGTCATGTGAGCCTCATGGCGGGGATTTAGGCCGATTGCTGCGCCGGCGCAATGTCGGGCGGCAAGCCTGGGCGCCCGGGATGGCGAATCGCCGCCCCTGCAACCGGTTACCGCGGCCTTCGCCGGGATCCACCGCGCCCCCGGCACTTGAACCGAAGCTCGATTGGCCCATTTCTAGCTGATGCGTACGTTCTGGGCCGTTCACCGCCTGCTGCAGTTCCGCCACGACCTCAAGAAGCTCTGGCGCGCCTTTCTCAATCCGCGGACGCCGCTGTGGCTGAAGGCGGCGATGATCGGCGTCGTGCTCTATCTCGTCAGCCCGATCGACCTCATCCCCGAGTTCCTGCTGTTCTTCGGGATCGTCGACGACCTCATTCTTGTCCCGCTGATGCTGAGCTGGATTGCCAGGTACGTGCCCGAGGAGGAACCGGCGGAGGAGCCACCGGACGGCAAGACCATCGACGGCACCGCCCGCCGGCTTTAGCCGAATACGCCGCTCATCCGCCATTCAGACGCGCGGGCGCATATCACCGCCCATGATCCCGTTCCGCACATCCCCCGCCCGCCGGCGCCCCTGGTACGCCCGCCTGATCGAGTGGGCCGTCGACCTCGTCGGCGGCGCCTTCGGCCTCTGATCCTGTCTGGCTGGCGCCTCAGCGCCGCCGCTTCCCCACCGCCCCGGCCTGCGCCTTCCTCAGGTCCTGCTCCAGGAACACCCTGTCGGCGAGCGCCGGATTGCCGACATCGAGCTCGAGGATCAGGTCGCCCATCTGTCCGATCCGCGAGGAGAAGGCGATGGGCAGGCGGCGGTAGTCGATCTGCTGCAGGGCGATCTCGACACCGCGGCGGTTGCGCAGCAGCGCCTGCATCGCCATGACCGCGACCTTCTTGAGGTCGGGGCCGAGCGCCTTGCGGATGGCGGGGCTCGCTACGAGGATGAAGGGAAGGTCTGCACGCTGCATGTGTCGTCTCCTTGCCGGACTCGCGGACGCGCGGAATTGCGCGGGCGGTCGGGGCTGGGAGGCGGGTGGATCAGGTGTGCATGAAGGCCGTATCGCGGGCAGGCATGGCGGCAATATGGCGGCGCTCGACGCGTTCCGCCACCCCCGCTAAGCTCGCGCCATGAAATATCGTCTCTTTTCCATGCTGGCAGGCATCGCCCTCGCCGCCGCCGCCGCAGCGGCGCTCGCGCAGGGCCAGCCGCTGCTCACCGGCGACACCGAGATCCACGATCCCTCGGTGGTCTTCGTCGACGGCCGCTACGTCGCCTTCGCGACCGGCGGCGAGAACAGCTCGGACGGCGGTACGCCGCGCGTGAAGACCTCAACCGACGGCCTCGCCTGGGACGATGCGGGCGCGCTCCCCGGCGGCATCCCGGCCTGGATCGAAACCGAACTCGGCTACGATCCCAGCAACATCTGGGCGCCCTCGGTCTCGATCGGCAACGGCCGCGCCTACCTCTATTACTCGGCCTCGAGCTTCGGGAACCAGGACAGCCTCATCGGCCTCATGATCAACGACGCCTTCGATCCCGCGGCGCCGGCGGAGGGCTGGCGGGACCAGGGACTCGTCATCCGCAGCCACAAGGGCGGCGACTTCAACGCCATCGACGGCTTCCGCTTCGATGACCATGACGGCAGCTGGCTGGTCTTCGGCTCGTGGTGGGACGGCATCCGCCTGATCCCGCTCGACCCGGAGACGGGGCTGAGGCTGGGCGACGACCCGCCCATCGCGCTGGCATCGCGGCAGGGCAAGGGCATCGAAGCGCCGGCCATCGCGAAGCGCGGCGATTGGTATTACCTCTTCACCTCGTTCGACCGTTGTTGCCGGGGCACGGGAAGCACCTACCGCATCATGGTCGGTCGCGCGCCGGCTATCGCCGGCCCGTACGTCGATCGCGAGGGCGTTGCCTTGCTGGAGAGCGGCGGCACGAAGGTGCTGAAGGGCGAAGGGGACCGGCGCGGGCCCGGCGGGCAGGAGACCTTCATGGTCGGCGACGAATACTGGCTCGCCTGGCACTACTACGACCGCAAGATGTACGGGCTTTCGAAGCTCCAGATCGCGCGGCTGCATTTCGACGA
>CAYRNE010000363.1:0-1160 GCA_964425245.1 uncultured Devosia sp. | reverse complement strand
TCCTTGGCGTCGATCTGGTCGCCGGGTTTCACCAGCACCTCCGCGATCACGCCGTCGGCCTCGGCATGGATCGCCGTTTCCATCTTCATGGCCTCTATCGAGCAGAGGACGTCGCCCGCCGTCACCGTCTGGCCGCCCTTGACCGCGACCGAGGAAATGACGCCGGGCATCGGCGCGCCGAGCTGTTTCCCGTTCCCGGGCTCGGCCTTGGCGCGGACGACGATCTCGCCGGCTCGGAGCCGGTCCGGCACCGAGACGCTGCGCGGCTGGCCGTTGAGATCGAAGAAGACGCGCACCTGGCCCTTCTCGTTGGTCGCCGAGCGGCTCAGATACTGGAGCACCAGCGTCTTGCCCTTCTCGATATCGACGAGAATCTCCTGGTTCTCGGTGAGGCCGTAGAAATAAACGGGCGTCGGCAGCGACCCGGTCGGCCCGTAGCGGTCCTGCGTCTTCATGAACTCGGTGAAGACCTTGGGGTACATGAGGTACGAGGCGAGGCGGAGATCGTCGATCTTCGCGCCAGTTGCTTCCTCGGCCCTGCCGCGTTCCGCTTCGAGGTCAACGTCCTTGAGATAGGCGCCGGGGCGGTCGGTCAGGGGCTTTCTCCCCTTGAGCACCTTCTTCTGCAGTGCCTCGGGGAAACCGCCGGGCGGCTGACCCAGATCGCCCATGAAGAAGCCCACCACGGAATCCGGGAAGGCGATTTCGCGGGCCGGGTCCTCGACGTCGGCCCGCGTCAGGCCGGAGGAGACCATGGCGAGCGCCATGTCGCCCACGACCTTGGACGAGGGTGTCACCTTCACGATATCGCCGAACATCTGGTTGACGTCGGCATAGGCGCGCGCCACGTCGTGCCAGCGCGATTCGAGACCCATCGAGCGCGCCTGCTCCTTGAGGTTGGTGAACTGCCCGCCCGGCATTTCGTGCAGATAGACCTCGGACGCACCGGACCGCAGATCGCTCTCGAAGGCGCGATACTGCCGGCGCACCGCCTCCCAATAGAACGAGATATCGCGGATCGCCGCCTGGTCGAGTTCGGGATCGCGCGGAGTGCCCTTGAGCGCGGCAACGAGCGAGCCGAGCGTGGGCTGGCTGGTTGTGCCTGAGAGCGCGTCCATCGCCGCGTCCACCACGTCGACGCCCGCCTCGACTGCCGCCAG
>CAYRNE010000362.1:0-3439 GCA_964425245.1 uncultured Devosia sp. | reverse complement strand
CGCGCCCCCTCTATCATGCACGCCCCATGACGGCAAGGCGTCGGAACGGGGGATTTTTGCCAGTTTGTCGCAGGGGCGAGCCGCAGGCGGGACGCCTGCGGCAGCGGCTCAGGCGCGCTTGGCGACCGCTGCTTCGTCCGCCCCCGAACGGCAATTCCCGAGAAGGAAGGCCGCTATTTCGGTGGCGGGCGCCGGACGCCCGTAGAGGTAGCCCTGGAAGTGGTCGCAGGCCAGCTCGGCCAGCACCGAGGCATGGTAATCGGTCTCGATGCCTTCAGCCGTGACGGTCATGTCGAGCTTGTGGCCCAGCATGATGATCGTATCGACAATCTCGCGCGCCCGGGGATCGCGGGCATCGAGAGCGGCAACGAACGAGCGGTCGATTTTCAGCTTGTCGAAGCCGAACTGCCAGAGATAGCCGAGGCTCGAGTAGCCGGTGCCGAAATCGTCCATGGCGATCGACACGCCGAGGTCCCGCAGTGCCCGCAGCTGGGCGCCCACGCCCGCGGCGTTCTCGATGAGCATGGATTCGGTTACCTCGAGCTCGAGTTGTCTGGGATCGAGGCCGGAGGCAGCGAGCGCGTCCTTGACTTCGTCGACCAGGCGGCCGGTCGCGAATTGCTTCACCGACAAGTTCACCGCGACGAACAGGTGCTTTGGCCAGTTCGAAGCCACCCGGGTCGCCTCGTGCAGCACCCAGTTGCCGATTTCGCAGATCAGCCCGATCGACTCGGCCACCGGAATGAATGCGGCGGGAGGGATGTAGCCGTCCTTGCCGTCCGGGAGGCGGAGCAGCGCCTCGAAGCCCGCGCAGGCCCTGGTATCGGCGCGCAGCAGGGGCTGGAAGTGGAGCTCGAAGCCGCCGTTCGCCGTCGCTTCGCGGAGGCGCTGCTCGAGGGCGCGGCGGGCGGCAATATTGTGTTCGAGGTCCTCCGTGAACCGCCGGTAGGTGTTCTGGCCATCGAGCTTGGCCTGGTACAGCGCAACGTCGGCCCGGTGCAGCAGGTCGGCGACGGCGGCAGCGTCGTCGACGAGGCAGTAGCCGGCGCTGAGCCGGCCGGCGATCGGTTTGCCGCCGATGGTGATCGGCTGGCGCACGGCCTGCATGGCGGCTTCGATGAAGCGTTCCACATCGTCCGGCGACCGGCCGAACAGGGCAACGAGGAATTCGTCGCCGCCCGGGCGGCAGGCGAGGTCGGGGTCCTCCGCAAGACCGGCGAGGCAGCGGGCGATGTGCTTGAGGAAGGCGTCGCCGGCCGCATCGCCATGGGTCTCGTTGATGGCCTTGAAGCCATCGGCGTCGAAGAGGACGAGCGCCGCCGGCCGTTCGCCGCTTCCAAGCCTCAGGGCCGCGTCCAGCCGGTCGGTGAAGGCGCCGCGATTGAGCAGGCCCGTCAGCGGGTCGTGGTGGGCGAGGAACTCCACCTTCTGGCGGGCCTCGCTGACCTGCCGGGTGCGGAAGAGGTAAGCGAGCGTGGGCAGACCGAAGGCGAGCGCCGTGATGAGGGCGAGCCCGACCGCAAGGGCGGCAAAGTTGGTGCGGAAGATGTCCGCGGTGCCCGTCTGGTCGAGATAGACCTCGACCACGCCGTGGCGGGTGCCGCCGTCGTCGATGATCGGCACGTAGGCCTCGGCGTAGATGGGCGGGCGGTTCTGCTTGCCGGTCCCATCCTTGACCGAGATGTTGCTGATGCCGGTGGCGAGGACACGCTCGGCGGAGCCGGAATGCTCGCGTTCGGCCACCGGCTCCTGATTGTAGGCCGCTTCGTCCGAGACGACGACCATGTCGCCGTTGAGGTCGAAAAGCTTGAACCGGAAGACGTCGCCCATGGTTTCGGCGGCCTTGATCACGTCGACCTGCGTCGCATCCAGCCGCCCGTCGGCGAGCAACTGGTCGAGACCGGGCATGTTGTCGAGGAAATACTCGGCCCAGTGCGTCGCCTTGTCCTTGGCGTCGGCGATCACCGCGCGCTCGACGGCGTAGTTGACGCCGAAGTAGATGCTCAGACCGAGCACCGCCGTCGCGGCAAGCGCGACGGCGACGAATCCGCGAACGGGACGACGGGTGCGGGACATGAAGCCCTCCGGCATGATGGCGGGGAACAATAACGTGAGCGGCCTTAAGCGGGGCTCAATCGGCTTGGTTAGCATTGCGTTGCCGAGGCGGTTCAAGGCTTCAATCACCTGAAAGGCGACACGGACAAGCCGTGGCGCCTTGCGCGGAATCCGCCTAATCTCGCGAGGAGGGGGTGACCGGAAATGGCCGAAACCGTTCGTTCGGGCGAGAGCTTTCCTTCCTGGTGCGAACTCAGGGCCTTTTCCCAGATCAGGGTCGGACCGGATCGCGAAACACGGATAGAGGTCGGACAGCGGCGCGCGCGTCTGCTGGCGACCGCCGGCTCCCTCCAGGTTCGGCAAGGCGGCCGGTCGCAGGTGCTGCGCGAACAGCAGTTCGTCGAGCTCGAGCCCGGCGGAGCCGTCCTCTTCAGCACCGGCGCGGCAGAGGCAATGCTGCTCGAGGGGACCTGGGGCGACGAGCTTGGCGGCTGCGGCGTGTTTCGTGCCGAAAACGTCGCCGCACCGTCCGACCGCGGCGACCCGGTCGATTACCCCAAGAACACCAATATCGACGCCCATTACCACGATTGCGACGAGTATTGGATCCTGCTCGAGGGGCGGGCCACTGCGGTCGTCGACAGCGAAGCGATCGGCATGCGCCCGGGCGAGTGCCTGCTCATTCCGATGGGTGCGATGCACGACATGCCTGATGCACCCGAGCCCGTCAGAGCCATCTATTTCGAAGCGAGCCTGCGGGGCAGAAAGCGCATCGGCCACCTCTGGCAGCACACGCACGGTCCGGCGCGCCCCGAAGGACATTCTCCATGACCAAGCGAGTCATCCATGTAGGGGTCGGCCGTTTCGGACGGCGCTGGTGCAGCGAGTTCCTCGCAAAGAACATTGCCGACGGCACGGTCGAGGTGGTGGCGATCGTCGATGTCGATCCGGAATCGCTCAAGGCGGGCGCCGGGCTCCTGAAGCTCACGCCCGACAAGTGCTATACCGACCCCGAAAAGGCCTTCGCCGAGAACAAGGCGGATTTCTGCACGATCGTCGTCCCGCCCGACAGCCACGAAGCGATCGTCGATGTGGCGCTGCGGTTCGGCGTCGACATCCTCTGCGAGAAGCCGATCGCCGATTCCATGTCGGGTTCGGTGCGGGTCGCGCGCAAGGTGCGCGAGGCCGGGCGGAAGATGGCGATCACGATGAGCCACCGCTTCGACCAGGACAAGACGACGCTGAGGCAGATCATTCGCTCGGGGGCGCTCGGCGAGGTAAGCCTCGTCTCCTGCCGCTACTATTCGGACATGCGGGGCCATCTCGACTGGGGCGCGCCGTTCCGCCACACGATGCAGGACCCGTTGCTCATCGAGGGCGCGGT
>CAYRNE010000361.1:0-3456 GCA_964425245.1 uncultured Devosia sp. | reverse complement strand
GCGACGGGCGAAAAACTGAGCCTCGAGCAGAAAAACATTCAGTTCTCTGGCCACGCCATCGAGGTGCGCATCAACGCCGAGGACCCGCAGACCTTCGCACCCTCGCCCGGGAAGATTCAGTTCTATCACCCGGCCGGCGGCATGGGCGTCCGCGTCGACAGCGCGGTGTACCAGGGCTACACGATCCCGCCCTACTACGACTCGCTGATCGGCAAGCTCATCGTCTACGGCCGGACGCGCGAGGAGTGTCTGATGCGCCTCGGCCGCGCCATCGACGAGTTCGTCGTCGACGGGGTCAAGACTACCCTGCCGCTCTTCCAGCGCCTGATCCGCCAGCCCGACATCCGCGCCGGGAATTACGACATCCACTGGCTGGAGAAGTTCCTCAGGGACAACAAGGCCTAGGCAGCCGTCGATGGCCCCGCCGTCGTGGCCGGGCCTGGCCTCAACCCTACCCGTTATGGTTAACGGAATCTGAACGGCCGGCGCGGCGCCGGTTCAGTGTAGATGCCGCATGTTGGTCCCAACGAAAGGGGCTGGTCATGCCGCACATCATCGATTTTCTCGACGCCGCGATTCTGATGCTGCCGGTCGTGCTCGCCGCGATCGGCGCGCCGATGCTGTTCCTCCGCATCGTCCGCTGAGCGCCGGGACCGGCGCCCTCGGGGTGCGCCGCTCGGTCGCATAAGGTGCGGCCAACAACCAGCATAGCTTGCATGCGCGGCCATCCTCGATCATTTTCGGCAAAATGTCGCGCAAGGCCGATCCATTCTCGGTTGAACTCACGCCCGAATTGATCATCCGGGCGTATCAGGCGGGCATCTTCCCGATGGCCGAGACAGCCGAGTCCGACGACGTCTTCTGGGTATCGCCACAGAAGCGCGGCATCATCCCCCTCGATGGCTTCCACGTCTCCCGGAGCCTGCGCAAGGTGCTGCGCACCCACGCGTGGCGCATCCGCATCGACAACAGCTTCGAAGACGTCATCGAAGGCTGCGCCACCGCCGGCAGCGACCGCGACACGACCTGGATCAACCCGACGATCCGCCGCATCTACGGCCAACTCTTCGACCGCGGCGTCTGCCACACGGTCGAGGTCTGGGACCGCAAGGTGCTGGTCGGCGGCCTCTACGGCCTCGCGATCGGCGGCGCCTTTTTCGGCGAAAGCATGTTCCACCGCGCCCCGAACGCCAGCAAGGTAGCACTGGCGCACCTCGTCGATCGCCTGCGCGCCGGCGGTTTCCGCCTGCTCGACACCCAGTTCATGACCGATCATCTGCGTACGCTCGGCGGCATCGAGATCGCGCGCGAGGAATACGAGTTGCGCCTTGCCGACGCACTCGAGCACCGTGCCGATTTCCACGCCCTGAACAGCAGCGGCTGAGCGGGAGCGCTGGCCGATGGCCGATGCCATGCCGCCGTTCCTGCCGATGGAGGCAAAATCCGTCGAGGCGCTTCCAGAGGGTGACGGGTGGCAGTTCGAGCCGAAGTGGGACGGCTTCCGCTGCCTCGCCTTCCGCGACGCGACCGGCGCACGCCTCTTCGCCAAGTCGGGAAAACCCCTGCACCGCTTCTTTCCCGAGGTCGCGGCAAACGTCGCGGCCATACCCGGCCCGGATTTCGTTCTTGACGGCGAACTCGTGATCCGGACGGACCATGGCCTGAGCTTCGAGGCACTGCAGGCGCGGCTGCATCCGGCCGAGAGCCGCATCCGCAAGCTCTCGGCCGAGACGCCGGCGCTGCTTGTCGCCTTCGACCTGCTCGCGCACGCCGAGCGCGACCTCAAGCCCCTGCCGCTGGCCGAGCGCCGCAAGGCGCTGGAGGATTTGCTGGCCACGCCCCGGCCGGGCATTCGCATCTCGGCGTTTACCCGCGACCGCGCCGAGGCGCAGGGCTGGCTCGATCATGCCGGCGGCGCAGTCGATGGCGTCATCGCCAAGCGGCTCGACGGGCCCTATCGCCCCGAAACGCGCGACATGCTGAAGATCAAGAAGCTCAGGACGGTCGATTGCGTCGTCGGCGGCTTTCGCTACGGCGAGGGCACTAGGCAAGCCGCCTCGCTGCTTCTCGGCCTCTACGACGAGCAGGGAAAGCTCGACCACGTCGGGTTCACGTCGATGATCTCGAAGGCCGAGGCCCCTGCCCTCACCGAAAAGCTCGAAGCGCTCGGCGGCGAAGGCTTCACCGGCAATGCGCCCGGCGGTCCTTCGCGCTGGTCCACCGAACGGACCGAAACCTATGAGCCGCTGCGCCACGCACTTGTCGTCGAAGTGCTCTACGATCACATGAGCGGCGGCCGCTTCCGCCACGGCACGCGCCTCGTGCGCTGGCGCCCGGACAAGTCGCCGCGCCAGTGTACGTGGGAGCAGATCGAACCGCCGGGCCGCATCGAAGGCCCGGTCGCGGCTGTGGTCGGCTAGCGCCTAACCGCGGTCGTCGACGGGGGCCTCTGCCGTCGCCGCGGCCGGCTCCTCGGCTTCGGGCGCTGCAAACGATTCCGGCGGCGGCACGTCCGACGACTGCTTGCAGTCCTCGAGCCAGATGTCATAGACCGCATGGTCGATGGAATTGAGGGCCGGGCTGTCGGCGAACATCCAGCCGGTGAAAATGCGCGTGATCTGCCCCTTGAGGCTGACCTGGTCCACTTCGATGAAGACGGAGGTGCGCTGCGTCTCCGTCGGCGGCCGGGTGTAGCAGACGCGAGGCGTGATCTGCAGCGCGCCGAACTGCACGGTCTCGTTGATGTAGACGTCGAACTTGGTGATCCGCCCGGTGATCTTGTCGAGGCCCGAGAACGCCGCCACGGGATTGGCGATGGTTTCGGCCTGGGCCGGCGCCGCGAGTCCCGCGAGCGCGATAAGCGACGCAATCGCGCACGTCCTGAGCATCGTCCACCGCGCCATACCGCCGAGGGCCGGAATCCGTCCCGCGGGCCATCGGCCCCTGCCGCGCCGGGGGAAAGTGCTTGTGGTGGGCCCCGGCCTTCTCCGGGGTGACGTAACGGCGAAAATACCGCCTACTCCGGGGACCATGCGTCGTAGTCGCCGGTCACGCGCGGACGCTCGCCCTTGTTGAGCAGGCTCCCGTCCGGACGGTAGGCGAAGGCCGTGCCGGTCAGGTTGGGGATATGGGGTTTCTCCCATTCCCGCGGCTTGTAGTCCTTTTCGGTGGGCGGCGTGTGCGTCCTGTAGTGCATCCAGCCGTGCCAGACGGTCGGTATCGCGGAGGCCTCCGCATAGCCGCCGGCATAGATCACCATGCGCCGCTCGAAGCCGTTCGGTCCGATCGGCTTTTTCGACCGGTAGTACCTGTTGCCGAACTCGTCCTCGCCCACGAACACACCGTTGAGGGCGACCCAGAGCCGCGTTCCCCAGGTGTTGCCGCGCCACCAGGCGAAGATTTCGAGAAGGAAGTCTTTCATCGGCATCCGAATCCGCTATCGGCGGGCGAGCCGCC
>CAYRNE010000360.1:0-3473 GCA_964425245.1 uncultured Devosia sp. | reverse complement strand
TCGACGACATGCAGTTCCTGCAGGGCAAGTCCGCCACCGAATTCGGCCATACGCTCGGGACGCTCCTCACCGGCGCGAAACAGGTGGTCGTCGCCGGCGATGCGCCACCGCGCGATCTGGACATGATCGACGAGCGCGTGCGGTCGCGACTTTCGGGCGGCCTCGTCGTCCCCATCAACGGCTTCGACGTCGAACTCAGGCGCGCCATCGTTGCGCGCCGGGCCGAGCAGGCGGCGCAGCGCTTCGCCGGCGTGCAATTCCCGGCACCGGTGATCGACTACATCGCGCGGGTTGTCGTCAGCCATGGCCGCGACCTCGACGGCGCAGTCAACCGGCTGGTCGCCGCCAACCAGCTGACGCACGAGCCGATCACCGTCCCGCTCGCCGAGCGAACGCTCGCGGACCTCGTGCGGAGCCGCGAGGCGAGGCGAGTCCGGATCGAGGACATCCTGAGGATCGTGTCGCGTCACTACAAGGTTGCGCGCAACGACCTCCTTTCCTCCCGCCGCTCGCGCGACGTGGTGCGGCCGCGCCAGATCGCCATGTATCTCGCCAAATCCCTCACCTCGCGCTCGCTGCCCGAGATCGGGCGCCGCTTCGGCGGGCGCGATCACACGACCGTGCTCCATTCCGTGCGCAAGGTCGAACAGATGATGAAGGACGACGGCGATCTCTGCCAGGAGATCGAGCTCCTCAAAAGGATGCTCGAGGAATAGCGAAGGTTGTAACGGGCGGCGGACGCGCCGCCCGGACCGGTTGTTGCGTTGCGTCGGGTTTGAAAGTGCACAGGCGTTTCTTGTTGCGTATCCGCAGGTCGCTCCGGCGGCTCGATATCAGGTCCCACAGGCTCGAGAGCGAGCCTGCCGACCGCGTATGGCAATCGATGCTGGCACGGCTCGATGCCGAGGAGCGGGAGCTGCGTCTCCGCGAGGCGGAGGCGGCGCTGAATCGCGTCCTGTCGCGGCAGGCATAAATCCGGGGACTTCGTTTCCCGCGCACCCCCGCCGGCCTTGCGTTTTTCGGGCCGAATTGCCAAGGTTCGAGCCCGGTTTTGGCCGGGCTTTCCAGCTGTCCGGGGCAGCATTCTCATCAGGGTCGTGGGGTAAATGAAGGTCACCTTGGAGCGCAACCACCTGCTTAAGTCGCTGGGGCACGTGCACCGGGTGGTCGAGCGGCGCAACACCTACCCGATCCTTGCCAACGTGCTGCTGAAGGCCGCCGACGGCCAGCTGGACCTTCGCGCCACCGACCTCGATATCGAAGTGACCGAGGGCGTGCCGGCGATGGTCGGGACGGCGGGGACGACGACCGTGCCTGCGCACACGCTCTACGAGATCGTCCGCAAGCTCGCCGACGGGGCCGAGGTTCGGCTCGAGACGACTGACAACGAACAGATGCTGCTCTCCTCCGGCCGTTCGCGCTTCAACCTCGCCTGCCTCTCGCCCGACAGCTTCCCGGACCTGAAGTCGGGGGCGTTCAGCCACACCTTCTCGATCGCCGCCGCGACGCTGCGCGAATTGATCGAGCGGACGCAGTTCGCAATTTCCAACGAAGAGACCCGGTACTACCTCAACGGCATCTATCTCCACACGCTCGAGGTCGGCGGCAGCAGCATCCTGCGCGCGGTAGCGACCGACGGCCACCGCATGGCGCGCGCCGAAGCCGATGCGCCGGCGGGCGCGGCGGGAATGCGGGGGATCATCATCCCCAAAAAGACCGTCGGCGAGGTGCAAAAGCTTCTCGAGGGCGCCGAGGGTGAGGTCACGGTCGAAATTTCCGACACCAAGATCCGCTTTACGATCGACGGCATCGTCCTCCTGTCGAAGCTCATCGAGGGGACCTTCCCCGACTACGAACGGGTGACGCCCAAGAACAACGACAAGACCATGAGTGTCGACAAGGCGAGCTTCGCGACCGCCGTCGACCGCGTTTCGACCATCGCCTCGGACCGCGGCGGCAAGGCCGTGAAGCTCTCGATGCACGACGGCAATCTCGAGCTCTCGGTCACCAATCCCGACCACGGCACCGCGAGCGAGGAAATCGCGGTCGAATTCGAGCCCGAAAGCTTCGAGATCGGCTTCAACGCGCGCTACCTGCTCGACATCATCGGCCAGATCCGCTCCGACAACGCGGTGTTCCAGTTCAATGACGCCGGCTCCCCCACGCTGGTCAAGGAGGACGGCGAAGCCAAGGCGCTCTATGTGCTGATGCCGATGCGGGTATAGGGAAAGCGCCTCCAGGCGCTCGCTGCCGCCCCATCCCAACCCCTGCGTTGCGCTTCGCGTGAGGCGCCTGCCCTGCCGCTGCTGGACGCGACCCGTGAGAACAACCATGGGCGTACTCATCGAGGTCTGCGTCGAAGGAATCGACGGCGTCGCCGCAGCGGAGCGAGCGGGGGCGGATCGCGTCGAACTCTGCGCGAGCCTGGTCGAGGGCGGCATCACACCCAGTCTCGGTACGGTGCGGGCGGCGCTAGCGCTTGCGACCATCCCCGTGCACGTGATCGTCAGGCCGCGCGGCGGCGATTTCCTCTACTCGGAACGCGAGTTCGGGACCATGCTCGAGGATGTCGCGCTGCTGCGCGAGGCGCGTGTCCCCGGCGTCGTCGCCGGTTGTCTCACGTCTGATGGCCGCATCGATGAAGAGCGCATGTCAGCGCTCGTCGAGGCGGCAGGGCCTATGGCCGTCACCTGCCACCGCGCATTCGACATGACCGCGGACATGGCCGAAGCCGTCGAGGCCCTGGTGCGCTGCAACGTCGCGAGGGTGCTGACCTCGGGTCAGCGCAACACAGCCATCGAGGGACTTGAGACGCTGAGGCGGACGGTCGAACTGGCCGCCGGCCGGCTGCAGGTGATGGCCTGCGGGGAACTCGACGAGACGAACATCGCACGCGTGCTCGGGGACAGCGGCGCGCACGAGCTGCATTTCGCGGCGCTCAGGAGCACGCCGAGCGCCATGGCCTGGCGCAATCCCGCCGTCGGCATGGGCGGCAACGACCGCGATCGCGAGTACCGGCTCACCGTGACCGACGAAGACGCCGTTCGACGGACGATCCGTGCCGCGCGGCAGGCCGCTGCGCAACGCGGCTAGACTTCGCCCCAGATCGCCTCTGCCGTCTTCACCACCAGCTCGAGCTTGCGCTTCTGATCGTCCATGGTGATGAGATTTCCCTCCTCGGTCGAGGAGAAGCCGCACTGCGGCGCGATGCCGAACTGGTCGAGGTCCGCGTACTTGCTCACCTCGTCGAACTTGCGCCTGAGGTCGTCGAGACTTTCGAGCTCGGGATACTTGGTGCTGATGAAGCCCGGCATCACGCGCTTCTTTCCCTTGGGGAGCTTGCGCAGCGGCTCCAGTCCGCCCGCGCGGTCGGTGTCGTACTCCATGAAGTAGATGTCGACGCTGGTGCGATTGAAGATCGCCTCGGCGGCCGGATCGTAACCGCCCTCGGCAACCCAGGTCGATTTGAAGTT
>CAYRNE010000359.1:0-3488 GCA_964425245.1 uncultured Devosia sp. | reverse complement strand
TCGGCTCGCCGGCTCGCTGTCGGTGCCGTTCCCGGACTACCCCTGCATGCACGAGGCGCTGTTCGACGACACGTTCCTCGAAGGCACCGGGGTGACCACGCTCGATTTCGCCAAGGCGATGATCGACGAGGGCTTTCACCCCATGACCATGTACTTCCCGCTGGTCGTGCATGGTGCGATGCTGGTCGAGCCGACGGAGAGCGAAAGCAAGCAGACCCTTGACCGGTTCTGCGACGCAATGCTCGATTTGGCGCAGGCAGCAAGCCAGGGGAATCGCGAGCGCTTCACGTCGGCGCCGACCAGGGCGCCGCGGCGGCGTCTCGACGAGACGCAAGCGGCGCGGTCCCCGAAGCTGAAATGGGAGCCACCGGCGGTCCGGCCGCTGGCGGCTGAATAGCCCGCGGACCTATCCCGGCCGCGGACGAGGCGGGAAACATGTCGGCGGCGGTCATCGAGGCCTTCCACTTGCAGGCGCTCGGCAGCGAGCAGCTCGGCTCGCCCTTCACCGCGAGGCTCTGCCGGCTGCTCGCCGCGCGGCTCGACCACTCGACGCGCTTCGGCCACCGGATCCTCGATTGGCCAGGCGATCCAAAGCAGGATGCGCTGCCGCTCAGGGCCTGCGCCGCGCTGCATGCACTGGCGCGGTCCTGGAAGGAACCGGAGCTCAATGCGGCCTATCCCCCGGCCGCTTTCAACGAGCAGCGCCTCTGGCACCACATCGTCGACGTGCTGCAGCGGCACGACCAGTTCCTGACCCATTGGCTGGATGCCCCGCCGCAAACCAACGAGGTGAACCGCTCCGCGCTCGTCCTGGGCGCTGCGCTCCTCGTGACGGCTCGCACGCGGTTGCCTATCGCGCTCTACGAGATCGGCGCGAGCGCCGGCCTGAACCTGATCTTCGACCGCTACCGCTACAGCCTGAGCAACGGCCGGATCTGGAATCGCGAAGAGTCGCCGCTCACCCTTAGCTGCGATTGGCGGGGCCGGTTGCCGCCGCTCAGCGCGCGCGTCAGCATCGTCTCGCGCCGGGGGTGCGACCGCAATCCGCTCGATCCGGCGTCCGAGGAAGATGCGAGCCGGCTCCTCGCCTATGTCTGGGCCGACCAGACGCACCGTCTCGCGCGGCTTGGCTCGGCACTCAAGCTCGCCGCCGAGAACGGGGTGAAGGTGGAGCGCGCGGACGCCGCCGACTGGATCGAGGAATGCCTGGATGTGCCGCCGCAGCCCGGCGTCTGCCGCATGATCTTTCATACGATCGTCTGGCAATATCTGGAGCAGGAAGCGCGCGCTCGAATCGAGCGGGCGCTGACCCGCGCGAGCGCCAGCGCGACGGAAGAAACGCCGATCGCCTATTTCGCGTTCGAGGACGACGACCTCGGCCATGGCGGCAGGATGACGCTGACCCTCTGGCCGGGCGGGGACGCGGTCAAAATCGGGCGCGCGGACTTCCACGGCCATTGGGCCGAGTGGGCGCGCGCGAAGGTCTAGTTTCCCACCGGGGGCCGAACAACAAAGGCGGGCACCCACCGGCCCGCCTCCCTTGATCCGCGATGACTGCGGTTCAGTTTAGCCGGTCGCCGACGTCCTTGATGGACCGCTCCACCAGTTCGTCGCCTCTCGCCTCCATCTGCTTCTGCAGCAGCACCCGCGCAGCCTCGACTGCAAGATCGGCGGAGCGGGCCCGGACCTCGGCGACGGCCTGCGCTTCGGCCTGCGCGATCTTCTCCTCGACCGCCTTGGTGCGGCGGGCGATCAGCGTCTCGAGCGACTGGCCGGCTTCGGCGGTGAGGCGGAACGCCTCCTCGCGGGCGGCCGTGACGATGTCCTCGGCCTCCTTCTCGGCTTCCTCGCGCTTGCGGGCATATTCCTCGAGCAGCGCCTTGGCGTCCGCGCGCAGCTTCTCCGCCTCGGCAAGCTCGGTCTCGATCTTCTTGATGCGGTTGTCGAGCTGGGTCGCGATCAGTTTTGGCACACGCAGGTAAAGCATGAGCCCGATGAAGAGGATGAGTGCGACGGTTGCCCAGAATGTAGCGTCGAGTGCCATCGGCCTATTCCTTTGCCACGCTGGCGACCGCCTCGCGGGCTTCCACCTCGCTCACCTGGCCGGTGAGCTGACCGACGAGCGTTGCCGCGGTTTCGGCGGCGATTTCCTCGACATGAGCGAGCGCAGCCGTCTTGGTTTCGGCGATACGGGCTTCCGCGGCGGCGACCTTCTCGGCGAGGTCGGCCTCGACCTTGGCCCGCTTGCCTTCGATGTCGGCGCGGATGCCCTGCCGGGTCTCCTCGGCAATGGCGTGGGCATTGGCCCGCGCCTCGGCCAGCGCCTGTTCGTAGGCCTGCGCCGCCCGTTCGGTCTCGACGCGCAGCCGGTCGGCCTCCTTGAGGTCGCCCTCGATGCGGGTCCGGCGGCTTTCGAGGATGCCGCCGATCCGCGGAAGCGCGACCCTGCTCATCAGGACGTAGAGAAAGCCGAACGTCAGGGCCAGCCAGAGCAGCTGGCTCGCGAAGGTCTCCGCGTTGAAGGGCGGAAACACTGTCGGCTCGTGCGCGACCTCGGTGCCCTCGTGGGCTTCGCCGAGCGCTTCCTCGACCGAGTGCTCTGCCCCCTCGGCGGCATTCTCCTCGGCCGCGGCCGCGTCTTCGAGCGCCTCGCCGGCCGGGTCGGCCTGCGCGACGATGATGGTCTTGCTGGTCAGGTCACTGGCCATCTGGTCTCACCCGAGGTTCATGCAGCGCCCGGCTCAATCCGGGCGCCGCTGCGGGAACGTTGGCGGATCAGACCGCGTAGAGGAGCAGGAAGGCGATAACGAGCGAGAAAATGCCCAGCGCCTCGGTCACGGCGAAGCCGAAGATCAGGTTGCCGAACTGGGTCGCCGCAGCGGCCGGATTGCGGAGCGCGCCGGCAAGGTAGTTGCCGAAGATCACGCCCACGCCGACGCCTGCGCCGCCCATGCCGATGCACGCAATGCCCGCACCGATCAGTTTTGCTGCATCTGCTTCCATGCGAATTCTCCTTGAGATCTGGAACTGTTGAGAGGGATCAGCCGGCCGTCAGTGGCCGGGGTGAATGGCGTCGTTGAGGTAAACGCAGGTCAGCACCGCGAACACGAAGGCCTGCAGCGCCGCGACGAGGAATTCGAGACCGGTCAGCGCCACGGCCATGCCGAAGGGCAGCACCGCAAGGGGCGCCCAGAGGCCGGCGCCGAGCAGCGCCACGACCATGCCGCCGAATACCTTGAGCACGATGTGGCCGGCAAGGATGTTGCCGAAGAGTCGGAGGCTGTGGCTGAGCGGGCGGGAGAGGAAGGAGATGATCTCGATCGGCACGACGATCCAGATGACGTACCACGGGATACCCGAAGGCACGAACAGCTTGAGGAACCTGGGTCCGTTGCGGATGAAGCCGTATCCGACGACGATGACGAAGACGAGCAGCGCGAGCGCCGCGGTGACGATGATGTGGCTCGTAACCGTGAAGAAATACGGGA
>CAYRNE010000358.1:0-3493 GCA_964425245.1 uncultured Devosia sp. | reverse complement strand
TCAACGGCGCGACCGGCATTTCGGCGCCCGTTGGCGTGACCTTCATCCACGGCATGGCCCTCGAACGCGACGTGCATGTCTTTGCGGTTTCGACGATGTTCCTCGTGATGGGTACCGTGCAATTGCCGGCGATGCTCGTGGCCGGCCTCCTGCAGCCGGTCTGGCTGCTCGAGGGCGCGCTGGCCCTGGTGCCGATCCTGCTCGCCATGCCGGTCGGCCGCGCCATCGCCGAGCGCATGAGCCGCGCCGCCTTCGACCGGCTGATCCTCGTCTTTCTGGGACTCATCGGCATCAAGATGCTGGCCGGGGTCTGACCCCGCCTTGACCGCCGCATTGCCGGGCATTAGGACGAGTAACCAGCCAGTTACAAATTGCGCGGAGGGGAAATTGGCGGACCGGCGCCTCGGGATCATCATGCACGGCGTGACCGGCAGGATGGGCTACAACCAGCACCTCGTCCGCTCGATCCTCGCCATCCGCGACCAGGGCGGCATCGCGCTGGGCAACGGCGACCGCCTGGTCCCCGACCCGATCGTCGTCGGCCGCGACGCCGACAAGATAGCGCGGCTTGCTGCACGGCACGGCATCGCCCGTTATACGACCGACCTCGACGCCGCGCTCGCCGATCCCGAGGACACCGTGTTCTTCGACGCCGGCACGACGCAGATGCGCGCCGAGCTGCTCGGACGTGCGATCGACGCCGGCAAGCACGTTTATTGCGAGAAGCCCGTCTCGGACGACCTCGAGACTGCCGTCGCGCTCGCAAGGAAGGCGCGGGCCGCCGGCATCAGGCACGGGGTCGTGCAGGACAAGCTGTTCCTGCCGGGGCTTCTCAAGCTTCGCATGCTGCGCGATTCCGGCTTCTTCGGCCGCATGCTCTCGGTGCGCGGCGAGTTCGGCTATTGGGTCTTCGAAGGCGACTGGCAGCCGGCGCAGCGTCCGAGCTGGAACTACCGCAGGGCCGATGGTGGCGGCATCATCCTCGATATGCTCTGCCACTGGCGCTACGTGCTCGACAACCTGTTCGGCGAGGTCAAGGCGCTGACCTGCCTCGGCGCCAACCACATTCCGGAACGCGTCGACGAGCAAGGCCATCGCTACCAGGCAGACGCCGACGACGCCGCCTATGCGACCTTCGAACTCGAAGGCGGCATCGTCGCCCACATCAATTCGAGCTGGGACGTGCGGGTGCGGCGTGACGACCTAGTGACCTTCCAGGTCGACGGCACGCTCGGCTCGGCAGTCGCGGGGCTTCACAAGTGCTTCACGCAGCACCGGGTGAACACGCCCAAGCCGGTTTGGAACCCGGACATGCCGCAGACCATCGATTTCTTTGCGAACTGGGACGAGGTGCCGGGCAACGCGCCGATGGAGAACGGCTTCAAGGCGCAGTGGGAACTGTTCCTGCGGCATGTCGCCGAGGACGGCCCGTGGTCCTACGGGCTCGAGCAGGGCGCCAAGGGCGTGCAGCTCGCGACGCTGGGCCTGCAATCGTGGAAGGAACGGCGCTGGCTCGACGTTCCGGCACTGGAGATCTGACATGACGGTCGCTGCGGCAGGTGGCGCTGGAGGTCGCGATGCCTGAGATCGATCTCCCCAACCCCGACCGGACCATCACAACCTACCGCCTCACCGGTACGCCGCTCCCGTTCGAAAAGCACAGGGCGAGCGAATTCCCCCGCGTCGCCTATGCGGCTGCGCACGTCGTCGCCGATCCGCTCGCCGACAACGACCCCTGGCTCACCCCGGCCATCGACTGGGACGCGACGCTGCGGTTTCGCCATCGCCTCTGGGACCTGGGGCTCGGCGTCGCGGAGGCGATGGACACCGCCCAGCGCGGCATGGGCCTCGGCTGGCCCGAGGCGAGGGAACTTGTCGCCCGGTCGCTGGGGGAGGCCGCGGGCCGCGACGATGCGCTCATCGCCTGCGGCGCCGGGACCGACCACCTGGCGCCGGGCCCGGACGTGACGATTGATGCAATCATCGCCGCCTATGAGGAGCAGATCGAAGCCATCGAGACCCTCGGCGGCCGCGTCATCCTCATGGCATCGCGCGCTCTCGCCGCTGCTGCAACCTCGCCCGACGACTACGCCAGGGTCTATGGACGCATTCTGAGCCAGACCCGGGAGCCCGTGATCCTCCACTGGCTCGGCGACATGTTCGACCCGCAGCTCGCGGGCTATTGGGGCGCGACCGATGACGAAGCCGCCATGGAAACCTGCCTCGGCGTCATCGCCGCCCACGCCGGCAAGGTCGACGGCATAAAGATCTCGCTCCTCAGCAAGGAAAAGGAGATCGCGATGCGCCGGCGGCTGCCGGAGGGCGTCCGCATGTATACGGGCGACGATTTCAACTACGCCGAACTGATCGCCGGCGACGACCTCGGTCATTCCGACGCCCTGCTCGGCATTTTCGACGCCATAGCGCCCGCCGCCTCGGCGGCGCTCGCCGCGCTCGGCCGCGGCTCGACCAACGAATTCTTCGAAGTGCTGGAGCCCACCGTGCCGCTCAGCCGTCACATCTTCGCGGCGCCCACCCGCTTCTACAAGACCGGCGTCGTCTTCCTCGCCTGGCTCAACGGGCTGCAGGACCACTTCACAATGATCGGCGGGCAGCAGTCCGCCCGTTCGCTGCTGCACCTCAGCGCGCTTTTCAGGCTGGCCGACCGCGCCCGCGTCCTCGCCGATCCGGGCCTTGCTGTCGACCGCATGCGCCGGCTGCTCGCGGTGCACGGGATCGGCTGAGGCGGGGCGCGTCGTTGTCCGAAAGCATTCTCTCCATCAATCTCGCAACGCTGCGCAACGGCTGGAGCTTCACCGAAATGGTCGAGGGCTGCCTGCGCCGGGATATCACCGCCATCGCGCCCTGGCGCGATCAGGTCGAGGCCGTGGGGCTCGACGAAGCGGCGCGGATCGTGAAGGCGAACGGCCTCAGGATCACCGGCCTGTGCCGCGGCGGCATGTTCCCCGCCGAAACGGAAGCGGGCCGGCAGCAGGCGATCGACGATAACCGCCGCGCCATCGACGAGGCGGCGGCGCTCGGCGCCGATTGCCTCGTCCTCGTCGTCGGCGGCCTTCCAGGCTCTAGCAAGGACATCGCGGCGGCCCGCGGCATGGTTGCCGGCGGCATCGCCGCCATTCTCCCGCATGCGCGTGCGGCCGGCATCCCGCTCGCCATCGAGCCGCTGCACCCGATGTATGCGGCCGACCGGGCCTGCGTGAATACGCTCGATCAGGCGCTCGACCTCTGCGAAGAGCTCGGCGAGGGCGTCGGCGTCGCCATCGACGTCTATCACGTCTGGTGGGACCCGAACCTCATGCCCGCCATCGCGCGTGCCGGCCGGATGCGGCGCATCCTTGCCCACCACATCTGCGATTGGCTGGTGCCGACGGCCGATCTGCTGCTCGACCGCGGCATGATGGGGGACGGCGTCATCGATCTCCGGGCCAACCGCGCGGCAATCGAGGCGGCCGGCTATTCCGGGCCGCAGGAG
>CAYRNE010000357.1:0-3494 GCA_964425245.1 uncultured Devosia sp. | reverse complement strand
CGTACCGGCGTCTATACACCGAAGCTTGTGGCGGTCGACGAACTCGGCCCCGGCAGAGAAAACGGCAAGCTTCTGGATTTCGCTGATTTGGCTGATGGCCTGTCCATAGGATGAGGCTTCCATCGGCGGCAGGCCAACCCAGATTGTCGGCTTGTTCGCATTCCTGAGCTGGGTCACGAAATTGCTGACCCGCGCGGTGTATTCGGCCGCCCACGCGTCGCTGAGCGGATCGGCGCCGCCGATCGGCTGGCGGTCGTTGATGCCGATGATGACCACCGCGATGTCGAAGCTGTCCTGCGCGATCTGCTCAGCGACGGTGGCGTTCCAGTCGAAGAAATCCTGGCGCACGAAACCGGAGGAGCCTACCCCCTGCCCCAGGACGACGATGTTGGGGTCATCGGCAAAAAGCCGCTCCAGGGCCTTGGCGACGTCCACCGCCATCGAGTCGCCGAAGACGGCGAGCCGGGCCGCTCCCGCGGCCTTCTCGACCGTCGGCGTGGGGTCGGGCAGCGCGGCAGATTCGGCCGGCTGCTGCCGCCGCACCGGCCGCTCCACGACGGGCTCCTCGACCTGTGGCTCCTCGTTGCCAAAGAGCAGATCGAGCAGCGTCCGCCGGCGTTGCGCGACCTCCAGGCGATCGTCCGCCTTCGCAGGCTCTGACAGCCGGAGGTCGGGAACCGCCGTGATCGCCCGCGCCTCGGCGCCCGTAACGGCGGCGAGATCGCCGAAGATCATCGCCGCAACGACGAGCATACCGACAACGATTGCGAGCGGACGCGTGAACCTGCGCATGGGAGGCATTGTAATGGCGCGATCCGGGCAATTCCAAGACTAGCGGGTTGCCGCGATGAGGTCCTCGTAGCTCTCGTAGGTGATGAAGCCGTCGGCGACCTCCCCGCGCGAGGCCTGAAACCGGGCATAGGCGGCCTGGCTTATGGGCCCGAGGCGACCGTCCACCGCGCCGTCGTACAGACCGAGTGTGGTCAACGCCTCCTGAATGGCGCGGCGCTGCGCGAGATTCGGAAAGCGCGTGTTCCGTGGCCAGTCCTTGAGGAACGGGCCCGATCCCTTGAGCCGGTCGGTGAGGTGGGCGACGCTGAGCGCGTAGCTGTCCGAGAAGTTGTAGCCTTTGAGCGCGAGGTAGTTCTGCGTCATCAGGAATGCTGGGCCTTCCCTGCCGGCGGGCGCATAGAGAAAGGCCGGCGTGCCGGGATCGGCAAACGCCCGGTCCTTCACCCGCCGCACGCCCCGTTCGGCGAAAAAGCTGATCGGCCGCAGCGTTTCGCGTGTCGCCAGCAGCCAGTCGAAGCCGTCGGGCACCTCCACCTCGAAGCCCCAGTCGATACCCGGCTGGTAGCCGAGCGCGCGCAGGTACGCGGCGCTGGTCGCGAGGGTGTCGGCGAGCGAATTGTGGAGATCGACAGCACCGTCGCCATCCCCGTCGGTGCCATGGCGAAGCACGTTCGACGGATTGACCTGCAGATGCCCGATCGCGCCCGCCCACGACCCGACCAGGGAAACGGCATCGAGCGGTCCGCGCTGCACAAGAAGCAGCGCAGCGATGAAATCGGCCTCGTCCTCGGCCAGCCGGCTGCGGCGCTGATGCACGAGCGTCGCGAGCGAGCGGACGATCGGACGGATCAGCCTGCTGTTGCCCAGCACTGCCCCGTAGTCGGTTTCGAGCCCCCAGATCGCACCCAGCACGTAGGGGTCGACGCCATAGGCGCGGCCGATGGCGTCGAACAGCGACTCGTTCGCGGCAATCGCCGCACGTCCTCGCTCGATGCGTCCGCTACTGACCCGGGTATCGAGATATTCCCAGATCGGTGTCGTGAATTCGGGCTGGCCGGCGACCAGTTCGGGGACCGCCGGATCGGGCGTGAGACCCGCGGTGGCCCGCCGGTAGATTTCGCGATTCACGCCTGCTGCGACAGCTTTCGGCTCGAAGTTGCGAAGGAAGCTCTCGAAGCTTTCAACGGGCTGCGCGCCGGCGGAGTCGGCGTGGAGCGCGGCAAGCAGCGCGAGGAACACGAACGCGGCAAGCCGGTGGCCGGCGTTTCCCTTCCCCCGCTGCAGCGCCGGCACGGCCCTTCGTCGTTCCATGGGCGAAGCGCTAGCGATTCCTTGTGACCAAATAGCGTTCCCACTCGAAGGCGCTTCGCACGATCTCCTCGAGATCGGCGTGAGCAGGCTGCCAGCCGAGGAGGGCGCGGATCCTGTCCGCCCTGGCGACGACCGCCGCCGGATCGCCCGGCCGCCGTGGCCCCTCGCGCACCTCGAAATCGACGCCCGAGACCCGGTGCACCATGTCGATGACCTGCCGCACCGAATACCCGGTGCCATAGCCGCAATTGCAGACCGCGCTCTCGCCGCCCGCCCGCAGATGGCCGAGCAGCAGCGCGTGGGCTTCGACGAGATCGGTCACGTGGATATAGTCGCGTATCCCCGTGCCGTCCGGCGTCGGGTAGTCGGTCCCGAAGATCGCGACGTGATCGCGCTGGCCCAGCGCCGCTTGCGCCGTGACCTTGATGAGGTGCGTGGCGGCGGGGGTCGATTGCCCGCTGCGCCTGCCCGGGTCCGCGCCCGCGACGTTGAAGTAGCGCAAGGCGCCGTAGGTGAAGCTCGGATGCGCCACGGCCACATCGGCCAGCATCCATTCCGTCATGAGCTTGGAGCGCCCATAGGGCGACATGGGCGCCGGCGGCGTTTCCTCTGCGACGGGTTCGAGCCCCGTCATGCCGTAAACGGCCGCGGTCGAGGAAAAGACCATGTGCCGGACACCGCCCTTGACCGCCGCCTCGATCAGATTGCGGGACGCCGCAGTGTTGTTGCCGTAGTACTTGAGCGGATCGGCGACGGATTCCGGCACGACGATCGAACCCGCGAAGTGGATGATCTCGGCGATGCCGTGCCTGCCGATGAGTTCGCCGACAAGGGCGGTGTCGCCGACGTTTCCCTGGACCAGCCTCGCCCGGTGATCGACAGCCCAGTCGAAGCCGGTGACGAGGTTGTCGAGCACGACGACCTCCTCGCCGGCGTCGCAGAGCCTGAGCACCATGTGACTGCCGATATATCCAGCCCCGCCCGTCACCAGTACGGCCATGTGGTCACTTCGCCTCCCAAAAAAGCTGGGCCGATGCTAGACCGCGCGCGTTGAGATAGAATTACGCCTCACCGGAGGAGCCGATCTTGCCCCAGCGCGTCCGCACTGCCGTTTTCCCCGTCGCCGGCCTCGGTACGCGGTTTCTGCCCGCCACCAAGGCGATGCCCAAGGAAATGCTCACGGTCGTGGACCGGCCTCTCATCCAGTATGCGGTCGATGAAGCGCGCGAGGCCGGCATCGAGCACTTCGTGTTCGTCACCGGGCGAAACAAGGGCGTCATCGAGGATCATTTCGATCGCCAGTTCGAACTCGAACATACGCTGAACGCCCGCGGCAAGACCGCCGAACTCGCCCAGCTCATCTTCGGCGTGTACTCGGTCATCGCCGGCGG
>CAYRNE010000356.1:0-3500 GCA_964425245.1 uncultured Devosia sp. | reverse complement strand
GCCAACGAGCAGGTGATCGACGGCCGCGGCTGGCGCTCGGGCGCGCTGGTCGAGCAGCGCGAGCTGACGCAGTGGTTCTTCAGGATTTCCGATTATGCCGAGGAACTGCTGGAAGCGCTCGACGGCCTCACCGACTGGCCGGAGAAGGTGCGCGTCATGCAGCGCAACTGGATCGGCAAGTCCGAGGGGCTGCGGCTGCTGTTCGAGCTGATCGATGGGCCGGTCGAGGCGATCGAGGTATTCACCACGCGTCCGGACACGATTTTCGGGGCATCCTTCATCGCGCTCTCGCCCGACCACAAGCTGACCGAGCAACTGGCGGCGACGGATGTCGCGCTGCGCGACTTCATTGCCGAATGCCGCCGCATCGGTACCTCCACCGAGGCGCTGGATCGGGCGGAAAAGCAGGGATATTTCACCGGCTTGCGGGTGAAGCATCCGGTGCGCGAGGGCGAGACGCTGCCGGTTTATGTCGCGAATTTCGTTCTTATGGATTACGGCACCGGCGCGATATTCGGCTCCGCCGGCCACGACCAGCGCGACCTCGATTTCGCCCGCAAATACGGTCTGCCGGTCATTCCGGTCGTTTTGCCGCCCGGCGCCGACCCGGCGAGCTTTGCTGTTGAGGACGAGGCCTATCTTGGCCCCGGAACGATCTTCAATTCCGGCTTCCTCGACGGGCTGGGCATCGAGGACGCCAAGAGGAGGATCGGCGAATTCTTCGCCGCACGAACCGTTGCCGGTCGCCCGCAGGGGAGCGTCGAGGTCAACTACCGGCTGCGTGACTGGGGCATTTCCCGCCAGCGTTACTGGGGCTGCCCGATTCCGGTGATCCACTGCGAAACCTGCGGCATCGTGCCGGTGCCGCGCAAGGACCTGCCTGTCGAACTACCGGCGGACGTCGAGTTTTCCGCACCGGGCAACCCGCTCGACCGGCATCCCACCTGGAAGCATGTCGATTGCCCGCAATGCGGACGGCCCGCGCGACGCGAAACCGACACGATGGACACGTTCGTCGATTCGTCGTGGTATTACGCACGCTTCACGGCACCGCAGGCCGACGCACCGACCGACCCGCAAAGCGCCGACGGATGGCTGCCGGTCGATCAGTATATCGGCGGCATAGAACATGCTATATTGCATCTTCTTTACTCGCGGTTTTTCACCCGCGCGATGAAGAAGACCGGGCATCTTGGCATCGATGAGCCGTTTCGCGGACTCTTCACCCAGGGCATGGTCACGCACGAGACCTACCGGGACGGCAAGGGCGAGTGGCTCTCTCCGGGCGAAGTGGTCGTCGAATCGGTGGATGGCGAGCGCAGGGCGAAGCTTCTCGGGACGGGCGAGCCGGTCTCGATTGGCGCCGTCGAGAAGATGAGCAAGTCGAAGCGCAACGTCGTCGATCCCGACGAGATCGTTTCGACCTATGGCGCGGACACCGCGCGCTGGTTCATGCTGTCAGACTCGCCGCCCGAACGCGAAGTGCAGTGGACCGAGGCCGGCATCGAAGGCGCGCATCGGTTCCTGCAGCGGGTTTGGAAGCTGGTCGGCGAGGCCGCGGCGATGCTGGGCGACTCCGGCGCGGCCGGCATGCCCGTCGTGGACGCTCGGCTCATCGATGTCCGCAAGGCCATTCACCGCGCCGTCGCGCGGGTGGCCGAGGACATCGAGCGGTTGCGGTTCAATCGCGCCGTGGCCCAGATTTACGAGCTGACGAACGTCCTTGCAAAATGGACGAACAAGGAGACCGTGCCGGCCCCGCTCTGGGGCAAGGCCGAGCATCTGACGGTCGTCCGCGAGGGCGTGGAGCGGCTGGTGCAGCTGATCGCGCCGATGATGCCGCATCTGGCCGAATCGTGCTGGGCGGCGCTGGGCCGGACCACGCTTCTCGCCGAGGAGCCGTGGCCGGAGGTCGACCCGTCCCTGCTCACGGATGCGACGGTCGTCATCGCCGTCCAGGTCAATGGCAAGCGGCGGGGCGAGATCACCGTGCCGGTCGGCGCGGACCGCGCGGTCGTCGAGAAAGAGGCCTTGTCCCTCGAACCGGTTACCCGCATGCTGGCGGGCAGGACGCCGAGCAAGGTGATCATCGTGCCCGACAGGATCGTCAATGTGGTCGCCTAGGCGGTTGCGGCCGGCGGCGCTGGCTCTCGCGCTTCTTGCGCCGCTCGCGCTTTCCGCATGCACCGGCTTCAGGCCGGTCTATGGCGAGTCGGGGCTCATCCAGCAGCGGCTCGAACTCAATTACGCCAAGCCCGCCAGCCGGATCGACCAGATCATCATCCAGGAGCTGGCCTTGCGGCTCGGAAGCGGCGGCGGACCCGACGCCCCGACGGTCCGGATATCCGCCGCCGCCGGCGCGAGGGCGCTGACGCGAACCGGCGTCGTGAAACCTTCGACGCAGTACGAAATGTCCGTTCTGGCCAGCTATTCGGTGACCTCCGCCGCCGGGCAGACCCTGATCTCGGGAACCCGGCGCGCCTCCGCGACCTACACGGTCAGCGGCCAGGTGCTCGCCGACGATGCCGCCGCGCAGGACGCTACCGAGCGCGCCGCGAGGGAAGTGGCCGAGACAATCCGGCTGAGCATCATCGCAGAGCTCGCAAAGCCGGTCCGCGACAGCGCCGCACTCCAATGACGGCGCTCAAGGCGAGCGAGGTCGATCGCTTCGTCAAGCGGCCAGACCTCGATCAGGGCGTTTTCCTCGTCTACGGGCCCGATGCCGGGCTTGTCCGCGAAGTCTCGCAGAAGCTGGCGCAGCGTTTCGCCGGCGACGATCCCGCCGCCATGAACCTCGTGACGCTCGATGGTGCCGAAGTCGATGCCGATCCGGCCCGCCTTGCGGTCGAGGCCAAGACCATTTCGCTGTTCGGCGACCGCCGGATCGTCCGGGTTCGCGGTGCGGGGAAGGGGGCGGTCGTCGCGCTTGCCGACCTCCTGGACGACCCCGGCGGAGCGGCCGTCATTCTCGAAGCGGGCAACCTCGCGCCGCGCGACCCGCTGCGGGCGATGGTCGAGGGCAGTCGCCGCGGGCGTACGCTGCCGTGTTACCCCGATACCGATGCGACGCTCGAGAAGCTGATCGTCGAATGGCTGGCGGAGGCGGGCATCCGCGCCGAGCCCGACGTGGCGCCGACGCTCCGCGAGAACCTCGGCAACGACCGCGAGGTGACGCGGCGCGAGCTCGAAAAGCTCGCCTACTATGCCGCCGAGACGCGGACGCTGACGCGCGAGGACGTGTTGACGCTCTGCGCCGACAACGCCGCGCTCACGATCGACGAGATCCTCGATGCCGCCGGCACCGGCCATGCCGAACGGCTCGACGCCGCTCTCGACCGGGCCCTTGCGGCGGCGCTCGACCTGCAGCAGACGCTGACCCTCGCCATCCGCCACTTCACGATGCTCAGACGCTGGCGCACCGAGGTCGACGCGGGTCGCTCGCCCAGGGAGGTGCTGGGGGCGGCTCGTCCCAGGCCGCACTTTTCCCGCACCACGGCGCT
>CAYRNE010000355.1:0-3503 GCA_964425245.1 uncultured Devosia sp. | reverse complement strand
TGGCCTCGCTCGGCGCCAAGGTGCTGATGATCCGCTCGGTCGAGATGGCGATGGCGCACAAGGTGCGGCTCTGCGTCCGCTCATCGTTCGACGATCCGGAGGCCCCCCAGGTGGCCCCGGACGGCACGCCGGGCGTGCCGGGTACCCTGGTTTGCGACGAGGACGAGATCATGGAAAAGTCGATCGTATCGGGCGTGACGCTGGCCAAGGCGGAGGCGAAAATCACGCTCCGCAACGTCAAGGACAAGCCGGGCGTTGCCGCCGCCATTTTCGGCGCGCTGGCCGACGAATCCATCGTCGTCGACATGATCGTCCAGAACATCTCCGAGGACGGCTCGACCACGGACATCACCTTCACGGTGCCCGACAGCGAGCACGACAAGGCGGTGCGCGCCCTCGCATCCGCCCGCGAGGAGCAGAAGATCGACTACGCCAAGATCGAGAGCGCCAAGGGCGGTGCCAAGGTCTCGGTCGTAGGCGTCGGCATGCGCAATCACGCCGGCGTCGCGGCTTCGATGTTCAAGGCGCTGGCCGACAAGGGCATCAACATCCAGCTCATCACCACCTCGGAGATCAAGACTTCGGTGCTGATCGACGACGAATATGCCGAGCTTGCGGTGCGCGCGCTGCATACGTATTACGGGCTCGACAAGGAAGACGCCTGAGGCCCGGCGGCGCAGTCCCCGCGCGGAGCCCGGGAAACAGGGCGGCGGGCGGGCCGCAGGGCGGATAGTATGGCCACAACCATCGGCGGTCCGCGTGTCTTGCTCCGGCAATTGCGCGAAACCATGGCGGAGCCGCTGGCGTCGCAGGACCGCCTCAACAAGATCGTCGGGCTGATCGCCGAGAACATGCACGCGGACGTCTGCTCGTTCTACGTGCTGCGCGACGACGGCGCCCTGGAACTGTTCGCGACGCGCGGCCTCAAGGGCGAGGCGGTGCACCTGACGACGCTGAGGCTCGGCGAGGGCCTCGTGGGCGCGATCGCGGCGGAAGCCGAGCCGCTGAGCCTCTCCGATGCTCCCGCACACCCGCGCTTCGCCTACCGGCCGGAAACCGGCGAGGATCCGTTCAGGGCGTTTCTCGGCGTGCCGGTGCTGCGTGCGGGTCAAACGCTGGGCGTCCTGGTCGTCCAGAATCGCGACAGCCGCATCTACGGTGAAGACGAAACCGAGGCGATGCTGACCACGGCGACGATCCTCGCCGAGATGATCGCAACCTCCGACTTCGACGCGCTGATCAAGCCCGGCCAGGACATCGACCTGCGCCGGCCGCGCACCATCGAAGCCGCCGGCTTCACCGACGGGGTGGCCCTTGGCAAGGTCGTGCTCCACGACCCGCGCGTCATCGTCGAGAACTTCATCGCCGAGGATACGGAAACCGAGCTCGCCCGGCTCGCCGAAGCGCTCGACCGGATGCGTGTCTCCATCGACCACATGCTCAGCCACGGCGACATGGACGGGGTTTCGGATCACCGCGAGATTCTCGAAAGCTACCGCATGTTCGCGCACGACCGCGGCTGGGTGAACCGGCTCACCGAGGCGATCAACAACGGCCTGACGGCGGAGGCGGCGGTCGAGCGGGTGCAGAGCGACACGCGCGCCCGGATGATGCGGTCCACCGACCCCTATCTAAAGGACCGGCTGCACGATCTCGACGATCTCGCCAACCGGCTGCTGCGCATCCTCACCGGCGACGGCGACAAGCTCGGCAGAAAGGACCTGCCCGAGAACGCCATCCTCGTTGCGCGCAACATGGGGCCGGCGGAACTGCTCGAATACGACCGCACGCGGGTGCGCGGCATCGTGCTCGAGGAAAGCGGCGCGACCGCCCATGTCGCGATCGTCGCCAAGTCGCTCGGCCTCGTCGCCATGGGGCAGGCCGAGAACGTGGTGTCGATCTGCGAGAATGGCGACGACATCATCCTCGATGCCACCAACAACATCGTGCACGTGCGGCCGACACCCGACGTCGAGCAGGTCTATGTCGAGCGCGTCAGGGTCAGCGCCCGGCGCCGGGCTCACTATCTCCAGCTGCGCGACAAGCCCTCGGTCACGCTCGACGGCATCGCGATCACACTGCTCCACAATTCCGGGCTGGTGCAGGACCTGCCCATGCTCGACGATACCGGCGCGGCCGGCGTCGGGCTCTTCCGCACCGAGCTTCAGTTCATGATCGCGAGCAAGCTGCCGCGGCTCAACGAGCAGATCGAGCTCTATTCCGAGGCGATCCGGCTCACGGGCGACCGGCCAATCGTCTTTCGGCTGCTCGACATCGGCGGCGACAAGGTGATCCCGTACCTGCGCTCCGACATCGAGGAAAATCCTGCCATGGGGTTCCGCTCGCTGCGGCTCGCGCTCGAGCGTCCGGGCCTGCTGCGCATCCAGGTGCGGGCGCTGCTCATGGCGGCGCGCGGCGGGCCGCTCAAGATACTTGTCCCGATGGTCACCGATGCCTGGGAGTTCAGGCAGGCGAGGCAAATCATCGCCCGTGAGGTGGAGCGGCTCGAGCACGCCGGCGAGCCGGTGCCCAGTCCGCTCGAAGTGGGGGCGATGATCGAGGTGCCGTCGCTCCTGTGGGAGCTCGACCAGGTGCTGCCGGCGGCCGATTTCGTCTCGATAGGTTCGAACGATCTCGTCATGTTCCTCACGGCGTCCGACCGGGCCAATCCGCGTGTCGCCAAGAGCTACGATCCGATCGCGCTGCCGCGGCTGCGCGCGCTGCGCCACATCGTCGCTACGGCACGGCGTTACGGCGTGCCCATCACCATGTGCGGCGAACTCGCCGGACGGCCGCTCGAGGCGCTGGCGCTGATGTCGATCGGCATGACGCGGCTCTCGATGAGCCCGCCCGCGGTCGGTCCGATCAAGGAAATGATCCTCGGGCTCGAGCTCGAGCCGATAAAGGCGTCGGTCGCTGCGGCGCTGGCGGAGGGCTCGAACGGCGTCTCGACGCGCGAGCTCCTCCTTCACTGGGCGGAGCGGCAGGGGCTCAGCGTCTAGCGCTGCCGTCACCGCCGCTTGCGCGGCGCGGCGAGTTGATGGAAAACCGGCCCGCACGCTACCGGACCGTTCCATGCCATCCCTGCCTATCGAAAAGCTCGATGCCCTCGAGAAGCGCTTCGCAAGCGTGGAGGCCGCGCTCAGCGCCGGTCCCTCGGCGGAGGAGTATGTCCGTCTTTCCAAGGAATACGCCGAGCTCGAACCGGTGGTGCGGCCCATTCTGGCCTACCGCAAGGCGCGGCGCGATTTCGAAGACGCCGAGGAACTGCTCGAATCGGGCGACCGCGAACTCGTGAAGATGGCGGAAGCCGAGATCGGCGAGCTGAAGCCGAAGCTCGAGGAGATGGAGCAGCGGATCCGCATTCTGCTGCTGCCCAGGCACGCGGCCGACGAAAAGAACGTGATCCTCGAAGTGCGCGCCGGCACCGGCGGCGACGAAGCGGCGCTTTTCGCCGGCGATCTCATGCGCATGTACCAGCGCTATGCGGATCTGAGGGGCTG
>CAYRNE010000354.1:0-3507 GCA_964425245.1 uncultured Devosia sp. | reverse complement strand
CCAGCCGTCCGGCGAGAAGCGTTGCGAACACCACGATGAAGGCAAAGAGCAGCAGGCCGCCCGCGATGAGACCGGCCTCGTTCCAGCGCGAGGTCTCGACATAGTCATAAAGCGCGACGGAGAGCACCTTGGTCTCGCCCGGGATGTTGCCGCCGATCATCAGAACGATGCCGAACTCGCCCACCGTGTGGGCGAAGCCGAGGACGGCCGCCGTCAGGAAGCCCGGCCGCGCGAGCGGCACCGCCACGGTCCAGAAGGCGCGCCAGGGCGACGCGCGCAGCGTCGCCGCAACTTCGAACGGACGCTCGCCGATCGCCTCGAACGCATTCCTGAGCGGCTGTACGACGAACGGCAGGGAGTAGATCACCGAGCCGATCACCAGCCCCTCGAAGCTGAAGGCGAGCGTGCGTCCGCCCCAGAGCGAGGCGATCCAGCCGCCCGGCCCGTGCGGACCGAGCGCGATGAGCAGGTAAAAGCCGATCACCGTCGGCGGCAGCACGAGCGGCATCGCGACGAGTGCCGCCACCGCCTCCTTCCAGCCGGCCGCCGAGCGCGCCAGCCACCAGGCGAGCGGCGTTCCGGCGATGAGGAGGATCATCGTCGTGACCGCCGCGAGCCTCGCGGTGAGGCTGAGCGCAATCGCGATCTCGGGGGCGAGCGCCGGCATGCTTACTCGGCGACGGCCGCATAGCCGTGCTGGAGGATGAGCGCAATGCCCTCCTCGCCGCGCATGAAGTCGAGCAGGGCGCGTGCCGCCTCCATGTCGGCTGCTGACCTCAGCAGCACCACGTCCTGCCGGATTGGCGGATAGAGCTCCTGCGGCACGACCCAGCGCGACCCGTCGCCGGGGCCTTCGACGAGCTGAGACAGGGCCACGAAACCGAGCTCGGCATTGCCGGTCACGACGAACTGGAACGCCTGCGCGATGCTGGTGCCGGTGACAAGCCTGGGCGTAAGCGCGCCGGTGAGCCCGAGCGCCTCGATCGCGGCGACGGCGGCGGCCCCGTAGGGGGCGGCTCCAGGATCGGCGATCGCGAGCTTCCGGAACTTGCCCTCGCGCAGCGTCTCCGCACCCGTTACAAGCGCCGGATCGGTGCTGAAGAGGGCGAGCTTGCCGAGCGCGTAGGTGAAGCGGCTCTCGCCGACCGCGAGCCCCTCCCGCACCAGTGCTGCGGGCCGTTCCTGGTCGGCCGAGAGGAAGACGTCGAACGGCGCACCCTGCGTGATCTGGGCATAGAGCTGGCCGGACGAGCCGAAGCTCAGGACAACCTCGTGGCCGGTCTTCGCGGTGAAAGCCTGAGCAAGCGCAGTCGCCGCGCCGGTGAAATTGGCCGCGACCGCGGCGCGCACCTTGCCGGCGAACGCCGGCGCCGTTTGTGCCGCAAGCACGAGCGCAACGACGATGACCGCCGCTGCCGCCCTCCCGGCCGACCTTCCGCTGCTGCCGCCCATTGTTGCTCCCGTTGGCAGCCAGGCGTAAGAGTCCCGCGCCATGACCGCCGCTCCGCTCAATAGCCCATCCGCCGCCGGCGCACCAAGCATGCTCGTCGACCGCTTCGGTCGGCAGGTTACCTACCTGCGCATCTCGGTGACCGACCGCTGCGATTTCCGCTGCCAGTACTGCATGGCGGAGCAGATGAGCTTCCTGCCGCGGAGCAAAGTGCTGACCATCGAGGAGCTCGAGGCGATCTCGCGAGCCTTCATCGCGCGCGGCGTGCGGAAGATTCGCCTGACGGGCGGCGAGCCGCTGGTGAGGCGTGACATCATGGTGCTGGTCGAGCGGCTGGGGCGCGAGGTGGCGGGCGGCGCGCTCGGCGAGCTGACGCTCACCACCAACGGCAGCCAGCTGCGGCGCTATGCCCGCGCGCTTGCCGACGCCGGCATCCGCAGGGTCAACGTCTCGCTCGATACGCTCGATGCGGAAAAGTTCGCCGCAATCACCCGGCGCGGGCGGCTCGAACAAGTGCTCGACGGCATCGACGCGGCGCTCGAGTCGGGCCTCAGGGTCAAACTCAACATGGTGGCGCTGAGGGGACTCAACAACGCCGAGATCCCCGCGATGCTCGAATGGGCGCACGGCCGCGGCATGGACCTGACGCTGATCGAGACCATGCCACTCGGCGGCGTGGATGTCGACCGCGCCGACCAGTACCTGCCGCTGAGCGAGGTGCGCGAGGCGCTGGAGGCGCAATTCACCCTCGCGGCCGACGATTACCGCAGCGGTGGCCCCGCGCGCTACTGGCGCGTCGTCGAGACCGGCGGGCGGCTCGGGATGATCACGCCGCTCACCCACAATTTCTGCGAAAGCTGCAACCGCGTGCGGCTCACCTGCACCGGCGAGCTCTACCTCTGCCTCGGCCAGAACGACCGGCTCAACCTGCGCGACGTGCTGCGCGCCGAGGGCCCCGCGGCGCTCGATGCCGCGCTCGACCGTGCCATGGCGCTGAAGCCACGTGGCCACGACTTCGTCATCGACCGGACGCGGCCCGCCCCGGCGCTCGAGCGCTTCATGTCGACGACAGGCGGCTGAGGCGGGACGCCGCGAGGCTAGGCGAGCCCGAGTTCGGCGCGGAGCTTTCGCGTCAGCGTGCCGGCGACGATCCGGTGCGCCTCGCGGATATAGGCCTTGAGATCGGCGTCGCCGATCGCGGCGCCCGCTGCAACGGCAACCCATTTACCTTTGGCGAAATAGGGTGCCTGGCCGATGCCGTCGAGGCTCGTGAGCCCGGCAAAGGCCGTCTCGCCGACCTTGAAGACGAGACTGCCGCCCGCCTGGTCGACGAGCGCGAAGACCTTGCCGCCGACCTTCGCGACCGACGAGCCCCATTGTTCGTGGAGCGTCGCCGCCGGCAGGCCCGCCGCGAAGGCATCGAAGCCCCTGCGCGTGAGGACACCCCTCATAGCTGGCTCTGCCGCACGAAGACGCGGGCGCGCCGCGTGCGCCCCAGCCAGGCGATGAGGACCCCGGGCACGGCGAGCACGAGCCAGCCGGGAAGGCCGAGGATGCCGAGGACGATCGAATCGAGCACCGGCCCGAAGAAGCGCGTCGCAATGAATTCGCGCATGCCGATGAGGCTTTCGGCATGCAGCGTCGCCCAGGTCTCGGCGAGCGGCGTCATCACGAGCGTGCTCGCGGCGAGCGAGCGCGTGCCGTCGATGATCAGCAAAATGACGGCCAACCCGATCAGCCAGGTGCCGATGAGCCTCAAAAGGAGCCGCATGGTTCGCCTGTTACGCGTCGCCCGCGCCGGTTCCGGGCGGTCGTGGGAATGTCGGCACCTTTTGGCACCGGATGCGCCGCGAAACAAGGCGCGGGCGACGGGCCCGCGGGCGCGCCGGGCAGGGTGCCCGGAACGGCGTTCCGTCCCCTTGCGGGCGGGGAGCGCATGGGTATAGTGCGCCGTCCTCGCGACCCGCCCGGCCACGCTGCGTCCGGGCGCGCTCGCGGCGCCTGCGGAGAGATGGCCGAGTGGTCGAAGGCGCACGCCTGGAAAGTGTGTAGGCGGG
>CAYRNE010000353.1:0-3511 GCA_964425245.1 uncultured Devosia sp. | reverse complement strand
GGGTGAACGCAGTCGAACATGTCGATGCCGCGCGCGATCGCCCCGAGGATGTCGTCGGGCTTGCCGACGCCCATGAGGTAGTGCAGCCTGTCGTGCGGCAGCTCCGGCGTCACCTCGTCGAGCACGCGGAACATCGTCTCCTGCGGCTCGCCCACGGCAAGGCCGCCGATCGCGTAGCCGTCGAAACCGATCGCCTCGAGGCCCGCTGCCGAGCGCGCGCGAAGCGACGCATCGTCGCCGCCCTGCACGATGCCAAAAAGCGCCCTCCCCTGCTGCACGCCGAAGGCTGCCTTGCAGCGTTCGGCCCAACGGAGCGACAGCTCCATGGCGCGCGCCATTTCCTCGCGCGAAGAGGGCAGGGGGATGCACTCGTCGAGCTGCATGACGACGTCGCTGTCGAGCTTGAGCTGAATGTCGATGGAGCGCTCCGGCGTGAGTTCGTGCGCACTGCCGTCGATGTGAGAGCGGAACGTGACCCCCTGCTCCGTCAGCTTGCGGAGCTTGGCGAGCGACATGACCTGAAAGCCGCCCGAGTCGGTGAGGATCGGCCGTTCCCACTCCATGAAACGGTGCAGCCCGCCCAGCGAGGCGACGCGCTCCGCGCCCGGCCTCAGCATCAGATGATAGGTGTTGCCCAGGACGATGTCGGCCCCGGTCTGCCGTACCTCTTCGGGATACATGGCCTTGACCGTCCCGGCCGTCCCCACCGGCATGAAGGCCGGAGTCCTGATCTCGCCGCGCGGGCTGTCGATGCGCCCCCGGCGGGCGCGCCCGTCGGTCGCAAGAAGCGTGAAGGCGAACGCCGTCATCCCGCTTCCGCGCGGAACAACAGCGACGCGTCGCCGTATGAATAGAACCGGTAGCCCCGACCGATGGCGTGCGCATAGGCCTTGCGCATTGCCTCGAGCCCGGCGAAGGCGCTGACAAGCATGAACAGCGTCGAGCGCGGCAGGTGGAAGTTGGTCATCAGCATGTCGGCGACCCGGAACTTGAAGCCCGGCGTGATGAAGATGTCGGTCTCGCCTGCGAACGGCTGCAGCGCGCCGGTCGCGCGCGCGGCGGTTTCGAGCAGCCTGAGCGTCGTGGTGCCGACCGCGACGACACGACCGCCCCTTGCCCTGGCCTCCTCGAGCCGAGCGACGACCGCGTCTGAAACCTCGCCCCATTCGGGATGCATCGCATGATCGTCGGTATCCTCGGCCTTGACCGGGAGGAAGGTCCCCGCCCCGACATGCAGCGTCACCTTCTCGATCCCGACGCCGCGATCACCCAGCTTATGCAGCAGAAGCTCGGTGAAGTGGAGCCCCGCAGTCGGCGCGGCGACCGCGCCTTCGACAGCCGCATAGACGGTCTGGTAATCGATCCTGTCACGCTCCTCGGCCGGCCGTCGCGATCCGATATAGGGCGGCAGCGGCATCGCGCCGAACGCCTTGATCGACTCGTCGAGGAACGGCCCCGAAAGGTCGAAGCGGAGCGTGACTTGCCCGCCCTCCTCCACCGCGTCGACGGTGGCATCGAGCGTGCCCAGGAGGCACGCGTTGTCCGTCTCCTGCCCGAAGCTCACCCGGTCTCCCGCCTGCAGCCGTTTCGCCGGCCGCGCGAAAGCGAGCCAGGTGCTCGAGTTCACCCGCTTGTGCAGGTTGAACGACACGACCGAACGATGCTCGCCCCGGGCGCGCACGCCGGAGAGTTCGGCCGGAAGCACGCGCGTGTCGTTGACGACCAGCACGTCGCCGGGCGCGAGGAGCTCCGTGAGGTCGGTAACGCGCCGATCCTCGAACGCCTCCCCGGGCCTCACGACCAGAAGGCGCGCGGAATCGCGCGGACTGACCGGATGTAGGGCGATCAGCTCTTCGGGAAGCTCGAAGTCGAACTCGGAAACGCGCATAGGCGGGTGGTAGCCCCCGTCCGCCCCCGCGTCAAACCGGGCCGTCGCAGGTCACGACCCCGACGCCGCCCGCCACGCACGGCGCACCGGCCGGCGGGCGTTATCGCGATGGCTAGCCAATCTCGCAGCTGATCGGCCAGGCGCCGACCTCGGGGATGTTGAGCGTCCCTCCCACTGCGCCTTCGCCGGCGATGAAGAGCCGCAGTTCGACGACGTTGTGCTCGAAGTTGGCATCGGCGAAATCGAACCGCATGGTCTCATCGTCGCTGAACGCCTGAGCGGGGACGATGGCCAGCGGATCCTCGAGCGAGGTCTCGGATGTCCAGGTCCGGCCCTCCGCCTGAACCGTGATCGAAAGCACGCCCAGTCCGACGCCCCCGCTCAGCGGCGCATCGACGGCGACGCCGTTGGGGCCCTGACAGAACAGGGCGACGGAGGCAGCAGCGGGCGAAACGAACGCCGTGACGGCAAAGGCAGCGAGAAGCAGACGCATCGGAACCCCCGGAAAGCTGAGGGCTGCCTGATCTCACGCACCGGCTGAATGCGCGATGAATGCGCTCAGGGCCCGGAACAGCTCACGGCCCAGGCGCCATGACCGGGTATGCGAAGCGTGCCGCCGTAAACCAGCGGCCCGTCGCCTTCGCTCGTCTTGTGCAGCCGCAGTTCGGCGACCTTGCTGACGAGGTTCTCGTCCATCGCGTCGATGAAGAGAAACGTATCCGTCTCGAATGCCTGGCCGGCGACGATGATATCGCCGGGTCCGTATTCGACGTGACTGGCCCAGACCTGTTCCCCGACGGAGACCACGAGGCCCGCGAGCGCAATGACGTCCGTGCCGAGGCTGCCGAGCAGGATGTCGATGCTCGCTGCGCCGTCGCGGTCGGAGCAATTCACCCATTCGGTCGCGAGCGCCGGGCTCGCGGCGAAAAGGGCGAAGGCCGTCGCGAGGGCGGAGCGGATCACGCCGCGAGGTCCGCCGCGACGCGGACCGTGAGCATCCGGTCGGGATCCTTCACGGGCTCGCCGCGCTTGATCTTGTCGACGTTTTCCATGCCCTCGACGACCTTGCCCCAGACCGTGTACTGCCGGTCGAGAAAGCGCGCGTCGTCGAAGCAGATGAAGACCTGGCTGTCGCCTGAATCCGGATTGGCGGCGCGCGCCATCGACACCGTGCCGCGCACATGCGGCTCGTCGTTGAACTCGGCCTTGAGCTTCTGGCCCGAGCCGCCGGTGCCGGTGCCGTGCGGGCAGCCGGTCTGCGCCATGAAGCCGTCAATCACCCGGTGAAACACGATGCCGTCGTAGAAGCCGTCCTTCACCAGCTCCTTGATGCGCGCGACGTGCCCCGGCGCGAGATCGGGTCGCATCTCGATCACCACGGGGCCCTTGGTGGTGTCGAGCGTGAGGGTGTCTTCCGGCTTGGCCATTACGCGTGTTCCTTTGTTGTCACTTCATATCCGCGGCGACTTGCACCGTCACCATCTTGTCGGGATTGCTCACCGCGCCGCTCTGCGAGCCGGGCGGCGCCTTCTTGAGCTTGTCGACCGTGTCCATGCCGGCAATCACCTCGCCGATCACGGTGTACTTGCCGTCGAGAAAGCCGCCGTCGCCATACATGATGAA
>CAYRNE010000352.1:0-3511 GCA_964425245.1 uncultured Devosia sp. | reverse complement strand
CCTGCAGTTCCTCCTCCGCAACCTGCCGCGCCTCGTCGAGCGCGAGCATGGGAACGCCGTCGCGGATGGGGAAGGCGAGGCGCGCGGCAATGGAGATCAACTCGGTGCCGTCATCCGACAAGACGAGCCGCGTCTTGGTCAGAGGGCAGACCAGCATTTCGAGGGTTTTGACGTCGATCTCCGCGCGCAGCCTCCGTGCGGCCGCGGCCGGATCGCCGCCGCTCAATTGAGCGGGGCGGGCTTGCCGCCCTCCCGCGCCATCTCGTACTCGGCCATGGCGATCAGCGCCTCGGCACGCTGCTCGAGCGTCGCCGCCTCGAGCAGCAGCTGCTTCTCGGCCGCCCCGTAGGGCGAAACCATGCAGCAGAAATTGACGAGATCGGCCGTGGCGGTCTGCTCGATCTCCTTCCAGTTGAGATCGAAATTGCCGAACTCGGCGTAGTCGCGCATCATCTTGAGAAAGCGCGGCCGGTCGACCGCCGCTTCCCCGTGCCCGTGCTCGAAATCGAGCGCAAAGCGGGAGGCGTCGATCACGCCCTGGCGGTAGGGCGTCATGACTACCAGTTCGGAGGCCAGCTCGAACCGGCAGATACCCTCGAGCATGATGAAGTAACGGCCGTCCGCCAGCTCCTCGAAGTTGACGAGCCGCCCGAGGCAGCCGATCCGCTGCAGCGGCGCGCGGCCCAACGGACTTTCGACCGACGTGTCCTCGGGCTGGATGAGCCCGACGAGCCGGTCGCCGCGCAGCATGTCGTCGATCATCTGGATGTAGCGCGGCTCGAAGACGTTGAGCGGCCGGCGCGCGAACGGCAGGAGAAGCGCGCCGCTCAGCGGAAAGAGCGGCACGGAACGGGGCAGGTCGCCGATGGACTGCGGGCGTTTCGGCATCTTGTCTCGCAGCGCTAGGCGAAGAGCAATGAGGAAAGCTGTCGGCGGCCCTTGAGCGTCGCGGGATCCTTGGGGCCCCAGGCCTCGAAGAACTCGAGCAGCTTCTTGCGCGCCGCGTCGTCGTTCCAGGCGCGGTCGCGCCGCATGAGGCCGACGAGGGCCTCGGCGGCCTCGGCCCGGCGCCCCTCGGCGTTGAGGACCACGGCGAGCTCGTAGCGCGCTTCGAGATCGTCGGGATTGCGCTCGATGCGCGCCTGCAGTTCCGCCGCCTGCCCGAGCTCGGCGGCCTCGGTCAAGAGCTTCAGCGCGGCAGCCACCGCGGTGTACTCGTCTCCCTTGCGTTCGGCCTCGGGGATCATCTCGAGCGCCTGCTGCGCCTGCTCGGTCTCGCCGGCCTTGAGGTAGGTCCTCGCGATACCGACGAGGGCTGCGACGTTCGCCGGGTCGCGCTGCAGGATGCGGCCATAGATGTCGACGGCGCGTCCGAGGTCGCCGGCCGCGAACGCATCGCCGGCGATGGCGAGCGCGTTCTTGATCTCTTCTTCGGGGGAGCCGGGCTGCGGCGCGGCGGGCGGAGCGGCGGCGATGACGCGGTCGGCAAAGCGCCGCACTTCGCTTTCGGGAATGGCGCCCATGAAGCCATCGACCGGGCGGCCGCCAGCGAACGCGAAGACGGTCGGGATCGACTGGATGCCGAGCTGGCCGGCAACGCCGGGGTTCTCGTCGATGTTGATCTTGACGAGCCGGATCTTGCCCGCCTTCTCGTTGACCACCTTTTCGAGGGCGGGCGTGAGCGTCCGGCAGGGACCGCACCAGGGTGCCCAGAAATCGACGAGCACCGGCGCTTCGAGCGAGGCATCTATGACGTCGGCCTTGAAGGCGCGATCAGTCGATTCCTTGATCAGCGCCGCAGCCGCCGCAGCGCCGTTGCCGCCTGTGGGAGCAGGGTTGAGTTCCATCATGCCAGTCCTCGATTCGTGGGGCCGTGGCCCGCTCGTCACTACGCGACCGTCCACCCGGACAACCATAGCCGATGCGGCTGGTTGAGCGAAGTCAACAGGCTTGCAATGGTGCAGTCGATTGGGCATATAGGCGCCCAATCGCGGCGTGCCAAGCGCCGCATGGAGCGCGGGTGTAGCTCAGGGGTAGAGCATAACCTTGCCAAGGTTAGGGTCGTGGGTTCGAATCCCATCGCCCGCTCCATCCGCAATCGCCGTTGGGAGGAAGGCGCCGCTTCGTGCCAGTCTCGCGGCGACGGCAGGGGATGCCGTTCGGCACCGGACATGCCACCGTGGCCGAGCGCAATTCCCCAGTTTGGTCACAATCCCTCCCTCATCGCGCCCGAATGGGCGTCTAGCTTTCCCTCATTGCCTCCAGTGGCCGGCATCCGGGCTGACCGAGCCCCCAAACCATGATGCCCGAATGCCGGCCGCCCCTTACATGCACCAGTCATTCTTGCTCCCGCCTGCCCCGCAGGCGGGAGCGGTTGTTTCTGGGATGGAATGAAGACGCGCCCGGCGCGGGGCCGGCCGGCCCGCCCTCAGCGGACGAAGCTCGCAGCGCCGATGATCGGCCCCGGTTGGCCGTTCGGCTCGCTCTGGACGATGACCGCCAGCCCGTTCGCGCGATCCGGCAGCACTTCCTTGAGCGGCACCTTGAGGCTTGCGCCGCGGACCGGATCCCACATCCCGAGCACCTGCCGGTCGAGCACGATCTGCGTATAGGCGATCGTCTGCCCCTCGTTCTCGCCGCGTTCGATGGCGACCTCGGCCCGATCGCGGAAGCAGACGAGCCAGACCACGGCTTCCTCGAGCCCCGGCTTTCCGGGGATCGAGATCGCAAGCATGTCCTGCGTGGCCGTCAGCGTTACCGGCAGCTCGAGACCGGCGCCGCCGATCGCCGCCATCACCTCGCCGCGGCGGGAGCCGACGACGCCCTCGGTACCATTGACGACGAGTTGCGGCGTGAAGATGCGCGACGAGCCCCAGGCTCTGGCGTAATCGCGCTGCCGGTCGGAATTGGCCGCCGCGCCGAAGGTGTCGGGCCAGCCGATATAATCCCAGTAGTCGACGTGGTAGGCGAGTGCGAGCACGTCGGAGCGCTTGCCCAGTTCCTCGAGCAGCGCGTCGGCCGGCGGACAGGAAGAGCAGCCCTGGCTGGTGAAGAGCTCGAGAACGACCGCCGGACTCTGCCTGATCTCTCCTGCCGCCAGCGGCGTTACGGCAAGCAGCAGACCAAGGGCGGCGGCGGACAGGCGCGAAAACATGCCAGGATTTTTAGGCACGTGCATCACCGGGCGCGAGTCAATTCGGCGCGATATCCCGTGATCCGCCGGCTCTACGCGGCGACAAGGTTGCGCAGCACGTAGTGCAGGATGCCGCCGTGCCGGTAATAGTCGAGCTCGTTGACGGTATCGATGCGGCAGCGGGTATGGAACTCATCCACCCTGCCGTCGGTCCTGACAATCCGGACGGTGACGCTGGCACGCGGCGCGAGCGAACCGAGACCGGCCACCGAAATCGTCTCGCTGCCGTCGATCCCGAGACTCTGCCAGCTCTCGCCCTCGATGAACTGCAGCGGCAGCACGCCCATGCCGATGAGATTGGAGCGGTGGATGCGCTCG
>CAYRNE010000351.1:0-3522 GCA_964425245.1 uncultured Devosia sp. | reverse complement strand
TCATGTTCCAGCGCGAGGTGGCCGAACGCATCGTCGCGCGGCCGGGCGGCAAGGCGTACGGCCGCCTCGGCGTGCTCTGCGGCTGGCGCACCGAGGCGCGGATCGCCTTCAATGTCGACCGCAACGCCTTCGTGCCACCTCCCAGGGTCACGTCGTCCGTGGTGCATCTCGTCCCGAAGCCCGTTGCGGGCGATGTCCCGGTGCGCGACCTCGAAGCGGTCACAAAGGCGGCCTTCGGCCAGCGCCGCAAGATGGTGCGGCAGAGCCTCAAGCCGCTCGGCGTGCCGGTCGAAATGCTGCTGACGGCGGCGGGCTTGCGGGGCGACGAGCGCGCCGAGGACCTGCCGGTCGAGGCCTTCCTGGCGATGGCGATGGCGTGGCGCGGCGCGCTTTCCTGACCGCACCCTCGCTCGACAGGCTCGCCACGAGGGCGGCTGAAGCGCCCGCAGCGAGATTGCTCACAGCGCGTCGATCTGCTTTTGCAGCCGCTTCACGAAGGCGGGGAGCCCGCGATAGCGCGACCGTTCGAGCCGCGCCGCGGCGAGGATCGTCCTTACCCTCTGGACCGACTCCTCGATATCGCGGTTGACGAGCACGTAGTCGTACTCGGCGTAGTGCTCCATCTCGATCCGGGCATTCTTGAGCCGCCGCTGGATCGCGGCCTTGCTGTCCTGGGCGCGCCGCTCGAGCCGCGTCTTCAGTTCGCGGATGGACGGCGGGAGGATGAACACCGTGACCATGTCCTCGCGGCATTGCTCGTAGAGCTGCAGCGTGCCCTGGTAGTCGATGTCGAAGAGGATGTCGCGTCCGGAGGCGAGCCGCTCCTCCACCCTGGCGCGCGGCGTGCCGTAGAAGTTGCCGTGCACCTCGGCGCTCTCGAGCAGCTCGCCGTGCTCGCGCATGCGCATGAAGGCCGGCACGTCGATGAAATGATAGTGTGTGCCGTCGATCTCGTCGGTGCGGCGCGGACGGGTGGTCACCGAGACCGAGAGCGCAATGCTCGGGTCCTGCTCGAAAAGCGCGCGCGAGATCGACGACTTGCCCGCCCCGGAGGGCGAGGCCAGGACCATCATGACGCCGCGGCGCGTCAACTCCGGCATGACTTCCGGCTCCGCTACTCGATGTTCTGGACCTGCTCGCGCAGCTGGTCGATGACCGCCTTGAGATCAAGTCCGATGCCGGTCAGCTCGACCGCATTCGATTTCGAGCAGATTGTATTGGCTTCGCGGTTAAATTCCTGTGAGAGGAAATCGAGCTTGCGGCCGACCGGCCCGCCGGCGGCGATGAGCGCCCGCGCCGAGGCGATGTGGGCGTTGAGCCGGTCCAGCTCCTCGCGGATGTCTGCCTTGGTGGCGAGCAGCAGCGCTTCCTGCGCCAGCCGGTCTTCGGAGACGCCGGCGCCGGCAGCGGCAAGATCGGCAATCTGCTGGCGCAGGCGCTCGAGGATGGCGTCGCGGTTGCGGCCCGGATGGAGCTCAGCGGCCTTGGTCAGCGCGGCGATCTCGTCGATCCGCTCGCTGAGGATCGCCGTGAGTTGCGCCCCCTCGGCCCGGCGTGAGGCGACGAGATCGGCGATCGCGGTGTCGACCGCCGTGAGGACGGCATTCTCGAGCTCCTGCTCGTCATTTGCCGAGAGCGGCGCATCGTGCTGTTCGAGGACGCCCCGGAGATTGAGAATCCCGTCGAGACTCGGCGGGTTGGCATCGACCTCGGTCGAGAGCCGCTGGAGGGCAGCGAGGACCGTACCGAGCGCCTGCTCGTTGACGACGACCTTGCCCGCCTCGCCCTCGCGCTCGACCCCGAGATTCAGGGTAACCGCGCCGCGCGTGATCGCGCTGCCGATGCGGCGGCGAACCTCGACCTCGAGGAAGTCGAAACCGGGTGCGAGGCGGATGCGCATGTCGAGGCCGCGGGCATTCACCGACTTCACCTCTACGAGGAAGCGGACCCCTGACGCCGCGCCGCCGGCGCGGGCGTAGCCGGTCATCGAGGAGAGGACGCCGCTCACTGGGACGGGGCGTCGGCGGGCGTCCCGCCGCCGTTCTCGGGAACGGTCTCGCCCGCTTCGGCCGCCTCTTCTGCCTCGAGCTCCTCGCGCGCCGCGGCGGCTGCCTCGTCGACCGCCTGGCGGTAGCGCGCGACGTTGCGCCGGTGCTCGGCATAGCTCGATGCGAAGACGTGTCCCTCGGAAGGGGTCGCGCCCGCGGCGACGAAATAGAGGTCGTCGGTTTCGGCGGGATTGGCGACGGCGCGCAGCGACTCGATGCCGGGGTTGGCAATGGGGCCGACGGGCAGGCCGTCGATCTGGTAGGTGTTGTAGTCGGTTCGCGCCTCGATCTCGGAGCGCGTCAGACCGCGCCCCAGCGTGCTCTCGCCCTTCGTGATGCCGTAAATGATCGTCGGGTCCGACTGGAGCCGCATGCCGCGCTTCAGCCTGTTGACGAACACCGCAGCGACGCGCGGCCGCTCCTCGGCGACCCCGGTCTCCTTCTCGACGATCGAGGCGAGGGTCACGAGTTCCTCGGGCGAATCGAGCACGCCCTGGGGCCCGCAGACGTCGGCGCGGCAAGTCTCCCAGACCTCGGCGACCGCAGCGGTCATCTTGGCCGTCATCTGGTCGAGGACGGATTGGCGCGTGTCGCGCGGGAAGTAGTCGTAACGGCCGGGAAGGATGCTGCCCTCGGGCGGAATGCCCGCCAGTTCGCCGGTCAGATTGTGCGAGGCGTCGGCGATCCGCCGGGCCACCGCCCACGAGGTTTCCCCCTCTGGCACGGTGACGAAGTACTCGACCGGCTCGCCGCTCGTGATGATCTCGAGGATGTCGGCCATGCTGGCTCGGGCCGGGATGACGTACTCGCCGGGCAGGATGTTGGCATTGTTGCGGCTTATCGCCAGCGCGCCGGCCCGGAAGATCCACGCATTCCCGACGAGGCCCTGCTCGTCGAGCCGCTGCGCGATGGTGTTGAAACCGTTGCCGCGTTCGACGAAGAACCGCGACTCCTCGACCGCCGGTCCCGCCGCATAGAACTGCGATGCGCCCCAGAAGAAGACGCCGATCGCCAGCACGAGGCCGAGCACGACCAAAGTCAGCAGGGCGTTGAGGACATCAACGAATCCTCCGCTGCGACGGCGCTTCTTCTTATCTGGCATCGGTGTCGCCCTCCCCCGGGCGGCAGGTTCTGGCAATTTACGAAAGCGGGCGCCGCGCGGCAGCCCTGCGGGTCAATTCACACGGCGGAAGATCAGCGACGCATTCGTACCGCCGAAACCGAACGAGTTCGAGAGCGCAACGTCGATCTGCCGCGGGCGCGCTTTGTGCGGCACCAGATCGAGCGGCGTTTCGACCGACGGACTGTCGAGGTTGATCGTCGGGGGCGCGATGTTGTCGCGCATCGCAAGCAGCGAGAAGATCGCCTCGACGGACCCGGCAGCCCCGAGGAGATGCCCGATCGCCGATTTGGTCGAGGACATCGAGGCGCGCGAGGCGCTGTCGCCGAGCAGCCGCGTAACCGCGCCGAGTTC
>CAYRNE010000350.1:0-3523 GCA_964425245.1 uncultured Devosia sp. | reverse complement strand
TGTCGGTGACCTTCCGATCCGGGAACGTCCTTAGGCGGTCGACAAGCTGTCGCGCGTCGCTTTGCTTGAGGCTCACCCGATTGGCGTCATACATGCGCATCACTGTCGCCGCGCGCTGGAGCCCATCCGTGATCGCGGCGACGGTCCGGTCCTTGAAGAAGGCCTTTCGCGCGTTGTCGCGCATGTCCTCTGCCTCTCGATCCGAGATCAGCGAGAGACCATGAAGGTTATCGAGGGTCGCCTCGACATCGACCAGCGCCTCGGACAGGGGCGCGTACCCAAGTTCGGCCGGCGCGTACGTAATCGCGACTGCGGCGTCGTCATCGAGCGAACCCTCAAGGTACCTAAGCGCAATGACGCCTATCGGCTCCATGCCGAAGGCGGCGCACTCCGCGGCGCGTAGCGCGCCCATTGAGGCGGCGCCCAGGACGCTCACGCCCCGCTCAATCGCCCAGAGAACCTCCTTGTGCCAGACGGCAGGAACCGACTCGTAGACACCATCAACAAGCCCAATGGCCGTCGCTCCGTCCGTCACCGCTCGGGCGAGATCACCCTGTGCGGCTGGTGGACGCAGGTCGATTCCATCCAGATCGACTGTCAGTCCGTAAATCGACGGGCCGGCGAAGAGGACCTTCATGTTAGCCACCTAGCAGGAGGCTGAGGGCACGGGGACCGGGACGCCAGTTGGTGTTAGGTTCGCGGTCCTCGAGCGTCGTCGACAGCACCTTCACGACGGAGATGCCGAGGGTCTCGCCACCAAGGGGAACGACGACCGCGTCGACGTGCCCGCGTTGCAGGGCGGCGCCGAGATGCGTGGCCAGTTGCGCTGGAGGCGTACCCAGCGGCAGACCGGACGGGGCTGAGATAGACGCAGGGACATCCAGCAGTGCTGAAACATCCGCCTCGAGCTGCTGGTCAAACTGCGAAGGATTGATGTCGTCCCGGGAGCCGGCAATGACAGTGATCCGGGATTGCGCGGCCTCGGTGATCGCGCGAATGGCAGCCCGCGCGGCAACTGGGTGAGCGCCGTAGCCGGCGCTCACCTCAAAGTGCCTTGCCGCCTCTCTGGAGCGCGGCCCGAGCACCGCCATGATGACGGGAATCCCGAGGTCACTTGTCTGATCGAACAACTTCAGCTCGAACCCGGCTCCACGTATCTGATCATCTAGCCTTGCGACGATGGGATCGGAGAAGCCTGCGATGTCGATTGACGTCCGATGTTGCTCCTCGACAGCGAGCAAAGACCATAGGGTCGTTCCGTCCCGCTCGATCAGCTCACAAAGCCCATGAAAGACCGCCTCGTCCCGGAAGTTGCCAGAGGCGAGACCATTGGTGTTTCTGCAGATGCCAGGAAGATCCGGTTGGGCCGCGTTCATTCGAACCAGGTCTGCCGGCACCTGGACCGGCTCCTGCGAGTGCAGGTCGAACCCCTCGAACCAGTCGACCTCGAGGCTGTCGTCCATGATCTCACCGAACGGCAGCCAGCGTGTCGGGTTGAAGAGTGTAAACCCCTTGGCGCTGAGACTTCTTGCGTCTGCGCGACGGATGCCAACTTGTGGCTTCTCGGCGATGGCAAACTCGGTCGCCTCCATCACCGCCGATGCACTTGCCGCGTCGTCAGTCAAACCTTTTCCCTGGTTCGTCGCGAGAGACTGAGAGTTCGGACGAAAGGCCGCGAAACAGGGGATACCGATCCGGTCGAGGCCGGTCTGGCGGCCGATACGCGTGATGCCGAGCTGAGCGAAGTGCGGTCGCATCATCGCGACAGTCTCGGCCGGCAACCGCCCCCGGTCGCAGTACGGATCGGTGGCCAGGACGACTGCCGACCTGGGAGGAGAGTGCTGCACGTTCAGCGTGACGGAAGCGAGCAGACCATCTGCGAGGCAGCCGGCGCATAGCCGCGGACGCGGACGGGGGACCGAGCGCTAGCAGCGCCACGAGGCGCCTTCACGACTTCGGACTTGCCGGTCTGGATGTCCGCGATGGTCACGGTCCCGTCCGGTCCGGGGTAGACGACATAGCGTTCCATTGATTGTTCTCCGCGGGCGAAAGGCCCACGGGATCATCGCGGAACGATTGAATCGCGCGTCAGGGAGGTCCCCGCTACGTGCCCCAGCTAGGGATTTCCCGATAGTAGTCTACTCCGGAAAGCCGGCCCGCCGCAGCGCCTCAAGGTAGCGCTCCTTGTCCGCCTCGGCTTTGAGTGGAATCAGCTTCCGCCAGTCGGCGAGCCGAAAGTCGGGTTGCCGCGCCATGATCCGGTCGCGGTACTCGTGAGCGAGGGTCAGGTCGCCGACCATAGCCGCAGAAGCGGACGCGAAACGCATCGCGGGCTCCGGATTCTTCATTTTCAAGATGCCGCTCAGCGCCGCCTCGTAGTCACCCTGAAAGAACGACACCGTGGCTCCGATCCAGAAGTAGGGATCGGGGGGCAAGGGGTTGAGCGCCAGAGCCGACTCGACAAGGGGCTCCGCGTCGCTGAAGCGGCAGTTGTGAACGAGCGCATCAGCCTCGTTGATCAGGATGTCGGCATGATGGGGCGCCCGATCGTGAGCATGGGAGAGGTGATGAAGGCTTTGGTCAAGGTCGTCCATGTACATGGCGACGTGGCCAAGTTCCCGATGTCCCGAGGCGTCGAATGGGTCAATCTCAACGGCCCTCAGCGCAAGCTGCCGCGCTTCCACCAGCAGGTCGCGTTCGATCCGCCCAAGCAGAAGCCACTCCAGTGCCAGGGTTCGCGCCGTCATACTGAGTGCCTGCGTGAAGTCAGGGCGGAGCTGTGTTGCCCGCTGGAAGGCCCGCCGGGCCCGGCGCAGGTCCTTGAGTTCAATCGTGCGCAACCGGTCCTGACCGATCAGAAACTGCACGTAGGCCGAGGCAGACCCCGTTTGCCTGAATGTCGTGAGCTCCGCGCGTCCGATCGTCCCCGCAATCCTGACTGCAACCGCATTGGCAAGGTCGGCTTGGCGCTCGTGCAGGTGATCCGCTGAGAACGGAAAGTCATCGCCCAGCAGCACCTCATGCGTGCTGATCCTTGTCAGACTAAGTCCGAGCCGAAGCTCGTCGGTGTTCCGTCCAGGTAGCAGCCGTGTCGCGAGCACGTAGTCCGTACCGTACCGGGAGAAGTCCAGAAACGGGTTGCCGTCCACCAGCTGGCGGGCGGTATGCGGGGCGAACACGCGGAACGAACGCAGTCGGCACAGTGCGTACGTCACATCATCAACAAGCGATGCCGCGAGCAGGCCCTGCTGACGGGTTGCACGGTAACCGATCTGCGGCGGTGGAAGAATCAGGACGCGAGGAATGTCGCTGGGGCGTTCCTCGGCGTGATCGCTGCCCGCCTCCAACAGTGGTCGAACGTCCTGCGTTTGAGTGGGGGAGGTGATCTCCCTGACGTTGGCGCTGCGGCGCACTGGCGCAACCTGCGCAATCAGAGCCTGCGTTTCAAGTTCGGGCTCTTCACCGAGGTCGACCCTGAGGCGAGCGTGAAAGCGGTCGTACTCGGCACGCGCTGAGGACGTCG
>CAYRNE010000349.1:0-3532 GCA_964425245.1 uncultured Devosia sp. | reverse complement strand
TCGATGCCGAGGTTCTTGAGCATCTGGGCGATCTGCGGCCCGCCGCCGTGGACGACGATCGGGTTGACCCGCGACTGCTTCAGCAGCGCGATATCGCGGGCGAAATTCCGGCCGAGCGCGATGTCGCCCATGGCGTGCCCGCCGTACTTCACGACAACCGTCTTGCCCTCGTAGCGCTGCATGTGCGGCAGCGCCTGCGAAAGGATTTCGGCGTCGCGTGAAATGCTGTCGATTTCGGCCATGGAGCTTCGTGCTTGTTGAGATGCTCTTTCGGGTAACGTCCCTACCGCGCATCCGGCCGAGTCGAAAGCCGGAATGCCCGCGGCCTGCGGCTTCAACCGGAAAAACGTGGGGAGAATGGGGCCGGCAGCGGCTTGATTGCACTGCCTAGGCGTCTGTGTGCCGGCGCGCTAGAAGTGCTGCCCATGGAGAGTGCCGCCCCAGAACTGGCCCGATTGCTCGCCCGCGTCGCGCTCGGCGACCGCGCGGCGTTCCGCGAGCTCTACCGCCGGACAAGCGCGAAACTCTTCGGTGTGTGCGTCCGTATCTTGAGGGACCGGGCGGCAGCCGAGGAGGCTCTGCAGGAGGTCTATGTCAAGGTTTGGCAGCGCGCCGGCCGCTACCGCCAGAGCGGTTTCTCGCCGATCAGCTGGCTGGTGGCGGTGGCGCGCAACCATTGCCTCGACATCGTCCGCGCCCGCAAGCCTTCGGGCGAGGATCTCGAACTCGCGCTCGGTGTCGCCGACGAGGGGCCGTCGCCCGAGGACGCCGCCATCGGCAGCGCAGAGCGGGCGCGCATAGAGGGTTGCCTCGAAAAGCTGGAGCCCGGGCGGGCCGAGGCGGTGCGTGGCGCTTACCTCGATGGGTTCAGTTACGAGGAACTGGCGGCGCGTCACAGCGTGCCGCTCAACACGATGCGAACCTGGCTGCGGCGGAGCCTCATCAGACTGAGAGAGTGCCTTTCGGCATGAACACTGACGACGATCGCGGACAGCAAGGGGACGACGAGAACGGTCTCGTCGGCGAGTACGCGCTCGGCCTGCTCGAGGGCGAGGAGTACCGGCGCGCTACATCGCGCATCGCGGGCGACCCGGCGTTGCGCAAGGAGCTGCGGTTCTGGCAGTCGCGCCTCGCGCGCCTCGATGCGGAGTTTGCCGAGGCGCGGCCGCCCGCTGCCGCGCTTGCCCGCATCGAGCGCCGGCTCTTCGCGACGGGCCGCGCCGACCCGGCCGGCTGGTGGGACAGCGTGCTTCTCTGGCGCGGCATTGCCGCGGCGAGCCTCGCCCTCGCGGCGCTCGTCGCCGGTTTGAGTCTCGGCCTCCTGCAGCCGCGCCTCGACCCCAACGAGGCGGCGCAGCAGCTCGTTGCGGCGCTCGAGCCGCAGGAGGGAAGCGGCATCGAATTCGTCGCACTCTACGATCCTGCGAGCGGCAGCGTCCGGCTGACCGCGCTCTCGGGCGAGGTCGCGCCCGGCCGCGACCTCGAGCTCTGGTACATCGCGGGGAGCGAGCCTGCCGTATCGATGGGCGTCATCCCGGTCGGCAAGACCGAGATCGAACTGGACCCCGAGGCGCGCGGGAAGTTCGGCGAGGGCGTCATCCTCGCCGTCACGCTCGAACAGGAGGGTGGCTCCCCGACGGGCGTCGCTCAGGGCCCGGTCGTCGCCCTGGGCGCCGCGACGGCGATCTAGTTGGCCGCCGCCGCGCGCGGCGTGCGTACGAGAATCGCTCCGGCAAAGTTTCAGCGAAACGCGAAATGTTACCGGCCGGCGGCCGAAACCGCCCGTCGCGCCCTTCCGTAGCTCCAGCCCGTACCGCCTGCGACGGGCGGCATGAACAACGGAAGGAACCACGGAATGACCAGACTCACGCTCCGCGCACTCGCGCTCACCGCCCTCGTGGGCATCCCGGGCACCGCCCTTGCGGCGAACCCCATGGTCGGCGGCGCGGCCATGTACGAGGACCGCGACATCATCGACAACGCCGTGAACTCGGCAGACCACACGACGCTCGTCGCCGCGGTCCAGGCCGCGGGTCTCGTCGAGACTTTGAAGGGCGCGGGCCCATTCACGGTGCTGGCGCCCGTCAACGCCGCGTTCGATGCGCTGCCGGCCGGCACCGTCGAGACGCTGCTCAAGCCCGAGAACAAGGATCAGCTGACGAAGATCCTCACCTGCCACGTGATCGGTGCCGAGGCGTTCTCCGCCGACATCGTGCAGATGGCGATGGACGATGGCGGCAAGCACGAGGTCGAGACGGTCGGCGGCTGCAAGCTCTGGCTGTCGGTCTCCGACGGCAAGGTCTGGATCACGGATGAAGCCGGCGGCACGGCGACCGTCACCATCGCCGACGTCGATCAGTCGAACGGCGTGATCCACGTCATCGACAGGGTTCTTCTCCCCGCGATGTAACAATCGCCGCGCGTCCGCGAATTCACGGCTGTGGACACGCGCATTTGACGTGCAGGCCGCCCGCCGCCGCGGCTAGTCTGCACCGAGGGCCCGCGCCGGCTCATGCCGGCGCGGGGTCGATTGAGGAGGAAGACGAAATGCTCTCTCGCCGCTCGCTGCTGTTTGCCGGTTCCGCTGTCGTGGCGCTGGGCGCCGCTGGCGTGCTGATGCGGCGGATGCCCGAAAGCCGGGCCGCCGAGGGACCGTTTGAGGTGGAATTGACGGAAGCCGAATGGCGTGCGCGGCTCAACGAGTTCGAATACGCGGTGTTGCGCGAGGAAGTGACCGAGCCTGCCTGGACCTCGCCGCTCCTCGACGAGAAGCGCGAGGGTACCTTCGTGTGCAAGGGCTGCGACCTGCCGCTCTTCGATTCGGCGACCAAGTACGACAGCGGCACCGGCTGGCCGAGCTTCTGGCAGCCGCTCGACGACGCTATCGGCGAGAAAGACGACCACAGCCACGGCATGTTCCGCACCGAGGTGCACTGCCGCCGCTGCGGCGGCCACATGGGCCACGTCTTTCCCGACGGCCCGCCGCCGACGGGCCTGCGCTATTGCATCAACGGCGTCTCGCTGAAGTTCGTGCCCGCCTGATCCCGCCTGACGCATCCCGGCCGGGCGGGCCCGCCCGGGGCGCGTCGCTTCCTATTCCTGTCGCCGCGCACTAGATAGCGGCGCATGAAGCTCACCATCATCCAGACCGGCGACGTGCCGGCGCCGCTGCGCGATCGCTTCGGCCCTTATGCGTCGATGTTCGAGCGGATGTTCGCCGGGGCCGGCCACGCCTTCGATTACGATGTCGTTCCGGCGTACGAGGGCGCCGCCTTGCCCGATCCGGCCTTGCTGGAGGGCATCCTTATCACCGGCTCGGCGGCGGGCGTTTACGACCATCTGCCCTGGCTCGACCCGCTCCGCCATTTCATCCGCGCGGCCTATGCCGCGAGAACGAAAACGCTCGGCATCTGCTTCGGCCACCAGATCATGGCCGATGCACTCGGCGGCGAGGTGCGGAAATCCGAGAAGGGCTGGGGCCTCGGCCGGCACGTCTACGGCGTCGTCGCGCGGCCGCCCTTTCTCGGCGGCG
>CAYRNE010000348.1:0-3547 GCA_964425245.1 uncultured Devosia sp. | reverse complement strand
ACGCCGATCCCGCGACTCGCCCGACCAGGGAGCAGTACGATCGCTACCTCTGGCTCGTGCAGCATTTCCGCTCGCTCGGTTGGGACCATGCCAGACTCCACGCCGCCTCGCCGTTCCGCCTCGTCGATCCCGGTTTCAACGCCATCCTCATCCGCTCGTGCCGCGAAAGCGCCGAGCTTGCCGAAGCCCTCGGCGAGCCTCTTATCGCGGGGCGAAATCGCACGTGGGCGGAACGCGGCCTCGCCGCGCTCGAGACGCTCTGGAGCGAGGCAGACGGACAATATCTCCCCTTCGACCGCGTCGCGGGCGCGCCCGTGCGCAGCCCCTCGATCGGCGGCCTGATCCCGGTTTTCGCACCGATCCCCGGGCATCGCGCCGCCGCCATCGCGGATAGGTTGCGCTCCATCTCACGCCATCTCCGCTATCTCGTGCCGAGCCACGATCCCCGCGACGGCGCGTTCGACATCCGGCGCTACTGGCGCGGTCCGGTCTGGCTCGTCTGCAACTACATGATCGCCGAGGGGCTACGGCGTGCAGGCGAAACGGACCTGGCGCAGCGGATCGCCGCCGACAGCGTCGAGCTCATCGAACGGGGCGGCTTCGCCGAATACTACGATCCTCGCGACGGCACGCCGCTCGGCGGCGGCCGCTTCTCGTGGACGGCGGCTATGGTGCTCGAATTCCTGGAGCCGGCCGCATGATGACGTTCCTCGATCGCTGGTGCGGCAAGGCTCGGTCGCTCGCCGCCTTCGGCGACTCGATCACCCAGGCGCTGCACATCGCCGATCCCGCCCTGCGCTGGCCGAACCGCCTCGCAGGCCTGCTCGGGGCCGTCCTTCACAACCGCGGCCTGAGCGGCACGGTCATGCAGGCGTCGCCGGACGCCTCCGGACGGCCGCGGCCCGATAACGGCCGCGCGCGCTATGGGCGTGATCTGCTCGGCGGCGACAAAGCCGACCTCGTCGCCATCCTCTATGGCACCAACGACGCGCGCTACACGGCCGCACCGGCGACGTTCAACCACGACGGCTTCGCGCGCGACTATCGCCATGTGCTCGGCGCGCTGCTCGCCTCAGGGTACGACGCCGAGGCCATCGTGATCGGCAGCCCGCCCCATCTGCCCGAAGCCGGCTTCGCCGTAGGCGCCGAAGACGGATTTGCCGGGCAGAGCCGCGAGGCTTTCCAGCGCTACGTTGCGACCGTCGAGTCGCTGGCCCGGGAGCACGGCGTGTTCTACGCCCCGGTTGACGAGCTCATGACGCGCGAGGGCGGGGACGCCTTGATCCTCGGCGATCATGTCCATCCCAATCCAGCCGGCCACTTGAGAATCGCCGAGATCTTTGCCGGCGCAACACGAGCCTGAGTGACGAACGCCGATGCCTGCCCAGACGACCTCCGGACTGAAAGACCTGGCGCTGGAGGTGCTCAAGGAAAACGACCTCGGCACCTACACGGTGCCGACGAAGGGGCTCTATCCCTTTCAGTGGAACTGGGATTCCTGCCTGACCGCGCTCGGGCAGAGCCACTACGACGAACGCCGCGCCTGGACCGAGATCGAGACGCTCTTCGCGCACCAGTGGCCGGACGGCATGGTGCCGCACATCGTCTTCCACGTCTATTCCGACGGCTACTTTCCCGGACCGGCGGTCTGGGCGACCAACCGTCCGACCGCCACCTCCGGCATTACCCAGCCGCCCGTCGCCGGCTTCGCGGTCAGGCGGCTGTTCGACCGCGCCAGCGACCGGGACGAAGCGACGGCACGCGTACGCGAGCTGCTGCCGAGGATCGATGCATGGCACCGCTGGTTCTACGAGATGCGCGATCCGCGGGGAGAGGGCCTCGTCGCAATCCTGCATCCCTGGGAATCGGGCCGCGACAACTCTGTCGACTGGGACGCCGCCTTCGAGCGCGTGCCGACAGAGGGCATCGATCCTTATACGCGGCGCGACACGCAGCACGCCGATCCGGCGCACCGGCCCACCAAGGAGCAGTACGACCGCTACCTCTGGCTCGTGCAGCATTTCCGCAGCCTCGGTTGGAACAACCGCGTGCTGCACGATGCCTCGCCGCTCCAGGTCGTCGATCCGGGGTTCAACGCGATACTCATCCGGTCCTCGGCCGATCTCGCCGCCCTGGCCGACGCGCTGGGCGAGACCGGGATTGCCGAAGCCAATCGCGCCCGGGCCGAAAAGGGACTGGCCGCGCTCGAAGCGCTGTGGAGCGAGAAGCACGGGCAGTATCTCTGCAAGGACCGCACAACCGGCGAACTCATCGACAGCGCGTCCATCGGCGGCATTCTTCCGGTCTTCGCCGCCGTGCCGAAGCAGCGGGCGCGCGAGATCGCCCGCACCATCGAGCGGCAGGCGAGGGTGGCGCGGTTCCCGGTTCCCTCGCACGATCCCGCCGATCGGCGTTTCGAGGCGAAGCGCTACTGGCGCGGGCCCACGTGGCTGGTGATGAACTACATGATCGCAGATGGTCTCGAACGTGAGGGCGAGGGCGACGTCGCCCGCCACATCATCCGCTCTAGCCTGGACCTGATCACCCAGTCCGGCTTCGCCGAATACTACGATCCGCTGACCGGCGAGCCCTGCGGCGGCGGACGCTTCACATGGACCGCGGCCATGGTCGTCGAGTTCCTCGAGGGCAAGGCCTAGGATGCGGCTCTCATGAACGTCCTCGCGCTCGGGGCCCACCCCGACGACATCGAAATCTATATGTTCGGAACGCTTGCCGCCTGGAAAGCCCGTGGGGCTCAGCTCGCTTACGGCATCGCGACAGACGGCAGCAGGGGCGGCCGCGCTCCCGCCGAGGAACTGCGGCGCGCGCGGAGCGCCGAGGCACGTGCGGCGGCCGCGCATCTCGGCGTAACGCCCGTCATGCTCGGCTTCACCGACGGCGAACTCACTGCCGACGCGACGCTCGTCTCGGCGCTCAAGGCGCTGATCGCGGAGACGCAGCCGCACCTCATCGTCACGCACGCGCCGAACGATTATCACGGCGACCACCGCGCGCTCAGCGACGCGGTCCGGATTGCCGCGAGCTTCCAGGCCCCCGTGCTCTGGGCCGATACGCTGCAGGGCGCCGGCTTCACGCCAACCCACTACGTCGACATCACCGCCTACGCGGAACCCAAACGCTCCGCCATCCGCGAGCACGCGTCGCAAAGCCCGGAGCGGTTCATCGCCATGTTCGAGGTACAGGCGCGGTCTCGGGCCGCGCAGGCCAATGGCGGGGCTGATGCGTACGCGGAGGCATTCCGCTTCGAGCCGGTCTATCCCTTCGTCGACATCCGCGACCTGTTGCCGCCGGCGCCCCCGGTCCGCCCGGTCGGCGACCGCAGCCAGGCCTGAAGTCAGAGCGCGATCTCGCGGCGCTCGTCGGCAGACTGCCGCGCCGCGAGAACGATGCGGAGGGTTGCAAGCCCATCGGCGATCGGCACCCGCGGCGGCCGCCGCTCGATGATGGCGTCGCGCAGGTCGGTGAGCTGGGCAACGAAGATGTCGACGTTGCCGGCAACCCGCTCGCTCTGCGGCTCGGCCCCGGC
>CAYRNE010000347.1:0-3552 GCA_964425245.1 uncultured Devosia sp. | reverse complement strand
GGGAGGTGCTGGGGGCGGCTCGTCCCAGGCCGCACTTTTCCCGCACCACGGCGCTCGAGCAGCAGTTGCGGATCTGGTCCGATTCCGCGCTGGCCGCGGCGCTCGAACGGCTACAGCTCACCTCGGCCGACTCGCGCAAGCGCTACGCGCTCCAGGAGACCGTGGTGCGGCGGGCGCTGCTCGCCGTTTGCCGCATGGCCGCCGAAGCGTGACACACAAGTTCCCGTCAAGCGCGGCGGCCCAAGCCGCGTTACATGAAACGTAAGTCGGATCAGTGGCTTAAACGCTGCACGACGGCGTCGAGCTGTTCCAGCGTGCGATAGCGGATCTCGACCCTGCCGCCTTCGCCCTTATGGTCGATCGCGACCGAAAGGCCGAGCGCATCCGAAAGCCGGCGTTCGAGCGCCAGCGTATCGGGGTCCTTCATTGGCTTCGTTTCGCGGGCGCGCGCCTTGCCGGCGCCCCGCTGGCTCAGCGCTTCCGCTTCGCGCACCGAAAGACCGCTCGAGACGATCCGGCGCGCAAGGCCGGCCGGATCGTCGGCCGTGATCAGCGTGCGGGCATGGCCGGCGGTGAGTTCGCCCCTGGCCAGCATGTCGCGGACGTCCTGCGGCAGGCGCAGGAGCCGCAGGGTATTCGCGACATGCGAACGGCTCTTGCCGATGACTTGCGCGAGGTCCTGCTGGGTATAGTTGAACTGGTCGATGAGCTGGCCGTAGCCCTGCGCCTCTTCGAGCGGATTGAGATCGACGCGCTGCACGTTCTCGATGATGGCGAGCTCCAGCGCTTCGCGGTCGCTCACCTCGCGGATGACGACAGGCAGTTCGTGGAGCCCGGCCTTCATGGCGGCGCGCCACCGGCGTTCGCCCGCGATGATCTCGAATTGCTGCGGATCAGACGTCGGGCGCACGAGGAGCGGCTGCATCACGCCCTTCTCGCGGATCGAGTTCGCGAGTTCCTCGAGCTGGTCGGGATCGAATTCGCGCCGCGGATTGGCGCGGTTGGCGATGATCGATCCGATCGGCACCTTCTGCGTACCGCCCGCCGGCTCGCCGCCGCGGACTCCCTCGGCCAGCGTCATGTCGCCGATCAGCGCGCCGAGGCCGCGCCCCAGCCGGGATGGCTTGTTGTCGTTCATCGGCTTTTCCTCAGGCAGCATGCAGTCGTCTCTCTCGGCGGATTACTTCGGTGGCGAGGCGCAGGTAGGCCTGGCTGCCGGCGCAGTGGAGATCGTAGAGCAGGGCGGGCTTGCCATAGGACGGCGCCTCGGAAAGCCGAACGTTGCGGGGAATGACGGTATCGTAGACGAGTTCGCCCATTTCGCTGCGCACGTCTGCGAGGACCTGGGCGCTCAGGTTATTGCGGCGGTCGAACATCGTCATCACGACGCCCTGAATCGAGAGCCGCGGATTGAGCGTCGAGCGAATGTGCTCGATGGTCTGCAGCAGCTGGCTGAGGCCTTCGAGCGCGAAAAATTCGCATTGGAGCGGGACGAGCACCGCATCGGCGGCGACGAGCGCGTTGATCGTCAGGAGATTCAGCGACGGCGGACAATCGATGAGGATGTAGCTTACCGGCTGGCCGTCGATCCGGAGGTCTCCCATCTGCCTCAACGCATCCCGCAGCTTGAAGGTGCGGTCGGCCTGCTGGGCGATGGTGAGTTCGAGGCCCAGAAGGTCCATCGTCGAGGGGACGATCGCGACGTTCGGCACCCCGGTGATCACCGCAGCGTTCCCGATCGATGCCGAGCCGACGAGGACGTCGTAGCTCGACACGTCGCGGTTTGCGCGCGCGATTCCCATGCCCGTCGAGGCATTGCCCTGGGGATCGAGGTCGACGATCAGGACGCGTTCGCCGATGGCAGCGAGCGCGGTCGCCAGGTTGATGGCGGTAGTGGTCTTGCCGACGCCGCCCTTCTGGTTGGCAAGTGCTAGGATACGCGGAGCCAAGCGGGCCTCCCACTAAAGGCATTATCTGCGGCGCAGGTTGCCGATTTCCAGCACAACGCCGCCAGCGCCGATGGCGCTTCGATGCACTACCACGTCATAGTGCCAGACCGCACCCGATTCCGCCAATTCGTCAACATGTTCGCGACCCTTGTGCAGCAGGGCGCGCGTCGTGGGGCCGAAGAACGGCGCCGCGAGTCCGAGGAGAAGCGATAACGGCGCAAGGGCGCGTGAGGTGATGACGTCGACGGGCGGCAGTTCGCCCGGAACGATGGCTTCGGCACGCCGCATTTCGACCTGCAGCGGTACTCTCGTTTCACGTGAAACGGTGCGGAGAAACGCCGCCTTCTTGGCGATCGGCTCGACGAAAAGGACGTTCAGCGCGCCTTTCTTCGCGATGGCGATCGGAATCGCCGGAAAGCCGCCGCCGCTGCCGAGATCAAGCAGCGTCCGGTCGGCGTCGCGCAGGAGAGGCAGGATCTGGAGGCTGTCGGCGATGTGCCGCTCCCAGAGCTTTCCCAGCGTTTCACGTGAAACAAGATTCTGCGCGCGATTCCATTTGAGAAGCAGCGCAGCATAGGATTCCAGGTCGGCCGCCACCCCCGGGAGCGGGCGGCTCAGGCATGAGGCGTAAGGGGCAAGGACTTCGGCAGCGGCCATTCAGCCCGCTTTGCGCAGGCTGCCGCGCTTCAGCACGCTCAGGAGCAGGGTGATCGCAGCGGGCGTAACCCCGTCGATCGCTTGCGCCTGTGCGATCGTCTCCGGCCTTTGCGCCAGCAGCTTCTGGCGCACTTCGGCCGAGAGCCCGGCGATGGAATTGTAGTCCACCCAGGCCGGGATGTGCCGGCTCTCGTCGCGCCGGACCGCCTCGATGTCGGCGCGCTGGCGGTCGAGATAGACGGCGTACTGGGCGTCGGTCGCCAGCTGCTCGAAAATCGGCCGCGGCAGGTCGGCGAGTTCGGGCCAGAGGCGCACGACGTCACCAGTACCGACAGAGGGATAGGACAGGAGCTCGAATGCCGAACGGCGGCGGCCGTCAGCATTGACGGCGATGCCGGCCTTCCTTGCCTCAGCCGGACTCGCGGCGAGCCTTTCGAGACGCGCACGGCCGGCGGCAAGCGCCGATGACTTGCTCCGGTAGATCGCGGCTCGCCGCTCGCCAACGAGCCCCTTGGCGATTCCGAGTGCCGTCAGCCGCTGGTCGGCATTGTCGGCCCTGAGGTGCAGGCGGAACTCCGCCCGCGAGGTGAACATCCGGTAGGGCTCCGACACACCGCGCGTCACGAGGTCGTCTATCATGACGCCGAGGTAGGAATCCGTGCGGGATAACATGATCTCATCGCAGCCCGAAGTGGCGCGTCCGGCATTGGCTCCCGCGAGAATACCCTGGGCGGCGGCCTCCTCATAACCCGTTGTCCCGTTGATCTGCCCGGCTAGGTAAAGCCTTGAAAGCCTTTTCATTTCGAGCGTCGGGCGCAGCTCACGCGGGTCGACGTAATCGTACTCTATGGCGTAGCCGGGCCGGATAATCTCGACATTCTCGAGCCCCGGCATCGAGCGGAGGAACGCTTCCAGCAGCGCACCGCGGTATTTCTGCCGGTGCAGC
>CAYRNE010000346.1:0-3557 GCA_964425245.1 uncultured Devosia sp. | reverse complement strand
GCTAGCCAGATCTTGTCCAAACTCAATGGATTTCGTAGTTGGATGCCCGTGTTTTGAAAATACCGTTTTACCATTCAAGTCAACGACCTCTATATCCACTTCCATTTCAGTAGGGCTGAAGAAAAGGATAGTGGTTGATTCGGAGAAAGGATTAGGCAGAACATTTATCAGGAAAGATTCCCTGTTTACTTTTTCGATACCGCTGTTCCCTGCGGATCCGTCAAAATCCTGTTGAGTAATCCGATAGTAAGATATTCCCTGTAGAGGATTGCTATCTGTAAAAGCATACTTATTTATAAGGCTGGAATTGCCAGTTCCATCTGTCTGACCGATCGTTTCCCAGTGAATTCCATCAGAGGAGCGTTGCACAATAAAATAATCATTGTTGACTTCCATAGCCGTTGACCATTGAAGCAAGACATCTGACTCGCGGGAGGTTGCGATAAAATTCAGCCAGCTCACAGGCAGATCACATGGAGCCACGTCGTTCGCTATAACTGGTACACGGTCGCAAGGCACGCCGGAAGAAACAACTATATTAAAGAAGCCTGGATACTGACAGTTGCAGCCCCATTTTGCTCCGTAATCTATAAAATCAATGACAGTTGGTTCATCAAAGGTATTGGTATTAATTGGGATTGCCGGGGCAGACCCTGGTTGAGATCGTAAGATCTGATGAGTACCGGCATAATAGATCCTGTAAGTTTTTCCTGATACCAAATCTAATTCTAATGGAACCTGAACCGGGTAATCAGGATTAGCATTATTGCAGCCTCCGCCACAATCATATTTACCTGTATTGTCAAAGTTATATAAGACCGGACTTCCTGCGACGGAAGTTCCAGGATAGACGCTACCTGTCACATCTCTTACATCAATAGTCAAAGGAATGGGATTTGTAAAACCCGGATAGGCGACATATACCGTAACGGAATCTAATGTCATGTCTGTTAGAGCCGTAAATTCAAGGTAATTATTCAAGTCATTTGTATAGCCATTAAATCCTCCGGCTGAACGATAAGTAACGCCTGGGCTTACAGAAGCGTCAACTTCAGAATCGACACTTAAAGGCCCCTTATTATATTTAAATGAAGCGCTGCTTTCTACATAATAGGTTGCGGTCCCCGTCAGAGCTGGTGTGATATAACTATTCCCTGAGCCGAGAGAAGTACCGCCGGTTGATACATCATACCATTCATAAGGTCCAGCGCCTGCTATGGAGAGAGTGGCGGTGTTGTCACCTGCATCAGTACTGCAAAAATCATCATTGACAGGAGAACCTAAGGAAGAGGTAATAGTAATATCATCTGACTGCTGACCACAGAATGGATGATCGACAATTACTTTGTATGTGCCTGGCGCATTAACAAATAATGTTTGAAGAGTGTCTTCTGTTAAATCTGTTCCAATTGGCGATTGCCACTGATAGGTTACACCTGCCGCGGTAAAACCAGCATCCAGTGTATAGGAAGTAGGAGTGCATAGATCTCTGTCAGATCCCAGGTTGATGTTGTAGGTTCCCGCGCTGACTACTACTACGTCTGTAGCCATACCGCATATCGGATGGTTTACCCATACCCGGTAGGCTCCCAGGTCATCAATAGTGTAGGTTTGGCTGGTAGCTCCTGGTATAGTTACCGCATTTTTTTCCCAGATATACGTTACTCCGGTACCAGAAACACCTGCATCCAGAGTTTGAGATGGATCACATGTTGAATAATCCGGGATCAGATCCACAGCGCTTACATCAAATTCCACAACCTCTACCGAAGTAGATTGCAGGAAACAGAACGGATTTCCCGCTTCCGTTATTCTCACCGAATAAGTCCCTATTTGATTGGTCGTATAATCAAACAGATCTACTGTAGGTCCCGATACCACTGTTCCATTTCTGATCCAGGTATATTCATAACCTGGCTCATGATTCGCATTTAATATCACATTGCCTCCTGTACACATTACAATCGGAGAAGCATTGGATATGGCCGCTGTAGAAGGAGGGGAACATGCGGGAGGGCAGAATTGTACTGCCTGCACCGGCACTCTGTCGCATATCGCTCCGGATGATATTACCCAATCGTAAAGATGATTGTAGCTGTTCTGGGCGGAAACTCCATCGCTCATATTGGTATGAATGGACACTACACCTGCAACCTGGTAAGGCCAGCTACCTGTGGGATGAGTGCCTCCGTCGTAATGGATCTGTCCGCCGCTTGTAATCGCGTACATACGTAAATCGGTGCCTACAGGAACGGTGATTCCCACAGGTATCTGGTGTTTGGTCGTATTTACCGAACCACTGACTGTGAAAGGCGTTGATGTCGCTAACACAGCGCCTGTATTATCAGCTAGCACAACCGATACATCAAAGCTGGAATTCCAGCCGTTGTAGGCATATATTGTAACAAAGTCCAATGAGAAACTGGTTGAGGCGTCAAACCTCAGATAATGATTGGATAGATTTCCGCTTCGTCCCCAACCGCTTAAATTGGTTGCAGGGCCTACATGATAGCTGAACGTAGAAGCATCTTCTACATAATAAGTAGTAGTGGTTGATATGGATGGTGTAGTATAAGTAGTAGAATTGGCCTGTACCAAGGTTCCTCCGGTGGGCGCATCGTACCAGTTATAAGTTCCGCCGCTTCCGTTAATGGATAAATTTACCGTAGACGGAGTGGCACAAAATTGCGCGTTGTTTGCTGTGACGGTAGAAGAAGTTATATCAATCTCATCTTCTCTGGCTCCGCATACAGGGTCTGTAACCTGAACGGAATAAGTTCCCGCCTGGTTCGCATCATAAGTCTGGTTCGTTGCGCCGGGTAATGGAGAACCATTCAATGTCCAGAGATAGGTAACACCCGGACCAGTATAGCCAGCATCCAGTGTAATGGTCGGCGGGCTGCAAAGATTCCGGTCAGGACCCAGGTTAATGGAATAATCATCAGTAATTACAATTACATCTGATCTGCGGCAGGACCCTGCTGAATCCACACAAACCGAATAGGTGCCAGGGGTAGAAATGTTAATGGATGGTGTTGATTCTCCTGTGCTCCATTGAATGTTATAGTCAGAATTAGTAGGATCCGGTACACCTACATATAAAGTTAGGGAACCGCCTGTGCCGCATAGAGTCTGATCGAATCCCAGATCAGGAGCTGGTCCGTTCGTTCCATATTGACAGCCTCCTATAAAACTGATATCATCAATAGCGAAGTCATCACCGTTTCCGCATCCTACACCACTTTGTTCAATGATACGAAGTTGTACCGGGCCGGTTAGCGCTCCTGAGTTCCATACATCTTCATAAAACAACCAGGTGTTTGTCGTTGTGGGCGCGTTTACGAGCGTACCTAATGAGACTCCGTTTACCTCAAAAGTTAGTTTTGCCGGAGCTGTCGGGTGAATGGAAGCGATCCATACTGAAAAATAATAGTTGGATAAAGAAGTCACATTAACTGTTTGTTCCCAAACAATCTCTCCCGGATTACACTGCGCATCTACCAGCATCATATTACCGCCTGAAACAGGTGAGGGAACAGATGAAAAAGAGCCGGGGT
>CAYRNE010000345.1:0-3567 GCA_964425245.1 uncultured Devosia sp. | reverse complement strand
GCCAACCGCATCTACGTGCAGGCCGGCGTCTACGACTCCTTCGCCGAAAAGCTCGTCGCAGCAACGAGGAAGCTCAAGGTCGGGGACGGCTTCGAGGACGGCGTCAATCTTGGCCCGCTTATCGACCGCAAGGCGGTCGATAAGGTCCGCGCCCATATCGAGGATGCGCTGCGAAAGGGCGGGACGCTGATGCTGGGCGGCAAGAGCAGGCAGGGCCTGTTTTTCGAGCCGACGGTGATTGCCGGGGCGTCAGGGGACATGGTGCTGGCGCGGGAGGAGACGTTCGGCCCCGTTGCGCCGCTCTTCCGATTCGATACGGCCGAGGAGGTGATCCGCCTCGCCAACGCGACCGAGTTCGGCCTCGCCTCCTATTTCTATGCGAAGGACCTGAGCCGCGTGTTCAAGGTGGCGGAGGCGCTCGACTACGGCATCGTCGGCATCAACACCGGCCTCATCTCGACCGAAGTCGCGCCCTTCGGCGGGGTGAAGCAATCCGGCTTCGGACGCGAGGGCAGCAAGTACGGAATCGAGGACTACCTCGACATCAAGTACCTGTGCCTTGCGGTTTGAGGCGCATCACGCCCGCCGCCGTCGGGCGGAATCCGCAGGCCCGGTAGAAGCCCTCGAGATGCGGTTCGTAGTCGACGTGGAGCCATTCGGCGCCGCGTTGGCGTGCGAGTTCCGCGGCGCGCTCGACCAGCCGCCGTCCGAGGCCGCGCCGGCGCCACCCCGGATGGACCATCGGGTCGAGCAGGAATGCGTGCACGCCGCCGTCGGTCGCGACGTTCACGTAGCCAACGAGTGCATCGCCGGCGTAGGCGCCGAGGTGGACGAGGCTTGCGTTCCAGTCTGCCCGCCTCGGGCCGGGCGGTTCATCCCAGGCTGCGAGCCAGAGCGCGGCGAAGGCCTGCTCGTCCGGAACGGGATCGACGCGAATCTCGATCTTTGCGGGCTCTCGCGTCAGCGCAGGCGCTCCTCGTCGTGCATGATGTCGTGGATGGGACAGTCTGGCCACATGTCGCGATAGATCGCAATGTCAGCGATCCCGCTGATGGCCGGGGGCTCGACCATTCTAGCGCGGACTTTCCCGGCAACCGGGTCGCGGCAACGCGGCGCTTCGGTCCGGTACGCGCGGGAACCCGTCTGACAGGTCCGAATCTTTCTCTATGATGGAAGTGCTTGACCTTGCCACAATGGGAAGGTTTAGACCGCCATGAACGAAAGGAAGGCGGACGTATGAACGAGCACCGGCATCATCACGGCAACGCGGATTCGGCGCACACGCCGGTCAAGGGCGCCGGCACGGTCACCGACCCGGTTTGCGGCATGACGGTCGATCTTGCGACGACGCCCCACAAGCTGGTGCACGAGGGCGTGACCTATGGCTTCTGCAGCGCCGGCTGCAAGGCGAAGTTCGAAGCAGACCCCGGCAGGTATCTCAACGTCGTGCCGTTCGACCCGGCTCGCGCCGATGGGCGCCGGAAGGGCGCTGCCGCGACTCAGCAGGCCGGCATCGACAATGGAGCAGTGGTCCAGGGACCCCGTCACGACCGGCCCGCCGCGGCGACCGCCCCGCATGCTCCGGCGCCGAGAGCAGATACCGTTCCGGCGGGAACCAGATGGACCTGCCCGATGCACCCCGAGATCGTGCGCGACGGGCCGGGCGACTGCCCGATTTGCGGCATGGCGCTCGAGCCGATGATGCCGCGCGCGGCAGACGATCCGCCCAACCCCGAACTCGCCGATTTCACCCTGAGGTTCTGGGTCAGCGCCGCGCTTTCCCTCCCGCTGCTCATCATCGGCATGGGCAGCATGGTCGGGCTTCCCGTCCGCGACTGGATCGGCGATCCGCTCGTCGGCTGGCTCGAGCTCGCGCTCGCAACGCCGATCGTTCTCTGGGCCGCGCAGCCCTTCTTCCGCCGTTTCTGGCGCTCGCTGGTCAACCGCTCCCCCAACATGTGGACGCTGATCGGGCTGGGCGTCGGCGCGGCCTATCTCTATTCGGTCGTTGCCGTGCTCTTTCCCGATCTCTTCCCGATGAGCTTCCGGCATGGGGGCTCGGTCGAGGTCTATTTCGAAGCAGCGGGCGTCATTGTGGCCCTGGTCTTCGCGGGTCAGGTGCTCGAGCTCCGGGCCCGCGAGCAGACCGGGCGAGCGCTGCGGGCACTTCTCGATCTCGCGCCGAAGACGGCGCGCCGGGTGCAGGGCGAGCGCGACGAGGACGTGCCGGTCGATCGCCTCCATCCGGGCGATCTCATCCGGGTGCGCCCGGGCGAATCGATTGCGGTCGACGGCATCGTCGTCGAAGGCCGCAGCCACGTCGACGAGTCGCTTCTCACCGGTGAGCCCGTGCCGGTCCTCAAGACGCCAGGCGAGGCCGTAACCGGCGGGACCATCAATGCCGAGGGCGGTTTCGTGATGCGCGCGGAGCGCGTCGGCGCCGAGACGCGGCTGGCGCAGATTGTGACCCTCGTGGGCAAGGCGCAGCGCAGCCGTGCCCCGATCCAGGATCTAGCGGATTGGGTGGCGTCGTGGTTCGTGCCGCTGGTCGTTGCGGTTGCCGTGATGAGCTTCGCCATCTGGTGGATGGTCGGGCCGGAGCCGGAGATCGCCTATGCGCTCGTTTCCGCCGTTTCGGTCCTCATCATTGCCTGCCCCTGTGCGCTCGGCCTTGCGACCCCGATGGCGGTGATGGTCGCGACCGGCCGCGGCGCGCGGTCCGGCATCCTGATCAAGGATGCGCGCGCCATGGAGGGACTTGCCCGCGTCGATACACTCGTCGTCGACAAGACCGGCACCCTCACCGAGGGAAGACCCGTCCTCGGCGAGGTGGTCGCGCTCGACGGCTCGGACGAGAACCGTGTGCTCGCGCTCGCAGCGGCGCTGGAGCGCGGCTCGGAGCATCCGATTGCCGCTGCGGTCCTCAAGGGCGCCGAAGCGCGCGGTGTCGAACGGCTCGAGGCGACGGATTTCGCCTCCGCCACCGGAATGGGCGTCAGCGGGCAGGTCGCCGGCAAGCGCGTCGCCGTCGGCAATGCCCGTCATCTCGAGCGGAACGGCATCGCGATGCCTCCGGGGCTCGATTCGCGCCTCGCGGAAGGCGCCCGAAAGGGAGCGACCCTCGTCATGGTCGCCGAGGGCAACCGGGTCCTCGGGTTCGTTGCCGTCGCCGATCCGGTCAAGGAGGGCGCGGCAGACGCCGTGCGGTTCCTCCGCTCCGACGGGGTCGAGGTGATCATGGCGACGGGCGATGCGCAGGACACCGCCGACGCCGTCGGCACGTCCCTCGGTATCCACCGCATCCATGCGGGCATGAGCCCGGAGGAGAAGCACGAACTGGTCACGCGCCTGAAGCGCGAGGGCCGCCGCGTCGCCTTCGCCGGCGACGGCGTCAACGATGCCCCGGCGCTTGCTGCCGCCGATGTCGGAATTGCCATGGGTACCGGTGCGGACGTTGCCATCGAGAGCGCAGGCCTGACCCTGCTCAGGGGAGACATCACCGCAGTGATGCGGGCGCGCCGGCTGGCGCATGCATCACGGTGAAGCGCGGCAGGTCGAGGATGTCTT
>CAYRNE010000344.1:0-3586 GCA_964425245.1 uncultured Devosia sp. | reverse complement strand
TCGATCGCGATCCTGAGCTTGGTGCCGACGCCGTCGTTGGCTGCAACGAGGATGGGATCGCTGAAGCCCGCCGCCTTGAGGTCGAACAGCCCGCCGAACCCGCCGATCTCGGCGTCGGCACCCGGCCGCCGCGTCGATCTGACCGCCGGCTTGATGGCCTCGACCAAGGCGTTGCCGGCATCGATGTCGACCCCCGCCTGCTTGTAAGAAAGTCCGTTTGATGGCAGTTTTTGCGCTTCGGACATGGGCCTTGCTGCCGCAGATGGGCAAAAGTCCCCGCGCTGATAGCCGCTCCCCTATTTCGACGCAAGGGCAGCCCCGGTCGATGAGTCTCAGAACACAGGTGCTCGTTTGGGTCGGCTTCTTTGCCGTGACCATACTCATGGTCTGGCTCTTCCGGCCCATCCTGCTGCCCTTCGTGATCGGGCTGATCCTCGCCTACCTGCTGAACCCTCTGGTCAACTGGCTGCAACGGCTGAAAATCAGCCGCCCATGGGGATCGGCAATCATCCTTCTGGCCGTGATCACCCTGATCACGACCATCTTCATCATCGTCGTTCCGCCGCTCGCCGAGCAGGCCATCGACCTCGTGGCGCGCTTGCCCGGCTACGTGACTGACCTGCAGCAGCTCGCCCAACAGGTGGTGCCGGCGCTTGCCGAATGGCTCGGGCCGGAGCGGACGCAACAGCTCCAAGCGAGCCTCGCCGACCTTGCAGGACGCGGTGTCGAGTTCGTGGGCTCGCTGACGGCCCTGCTGGCGACCAGCGGGCTCAATGTCATCAACACGATCGCGCTGCTGATCATTACCCCGGTCGTCGCCTTCTACCTCCTCATCGATTGGGAGCCCATGCTGAGGCGGATCGACGATCTGCTGCCGCGCGACTATGCCGACGAAATCCGCGGCGTACTCAGGGATATCGACCGGTCCATGGCGGGCGTGCTTCGGGGGCAGGGCAGCGTCGTGCTCGTGCTCTCGATCTACTATTCGACCGCCCTGACCTCGGCGGGCCTGAGTTACGGCCTTGCGATCGGGCTGATCGGCGGCGCGCTCAGCTTTATCCCCTACGTCGGCTTTGCCGTCGGCTTCGTGCTCTCGATGACGGTTGCCGTCGTCCAGTTCTGGCCGGACCAGTGGCTGTTCATCCTCATCATCCTCGGCGTCTACCTCGTCGGGCAGTTCCTCGAGGCCAACGTCCTCTATCCCAAGCTCGTAGGGCAGAGCATCGACATCAATCCGGTCTGGCTGATGTTCGCACTGTTTGCGTTCGGCTTTCTGTTCGGCTTCCTCGGGCTGCTGCTGGCGGTGCCGCTCACCGCGATCGCCGGGGTCCTCACGCGTTATGGCGTAAAGAAGTACCAGGCGAGCACGCTTTACCTCGGCTCGAGCCCGCACGTGGTCGAAACGGCGGCTGCGCCGCCGCCGCTTCCGCCCGAGGTGGCGGAGGAGCCGCCGCCGCGTGCGCGGCGTGCTCCGCGGCGGGACCGCAAGCCGGCGCAATGATGTCTCCAGCCTCCGGCGATCGCGGACAGCTCGTCCTCGAACTCGGCCATACCCCCTCGCTCGAAGAGGCCGATTTCGTGATTGGCGACGGCAACGAGCTGGCCCACGCGCATGTCCTCGCTTATCCGGACTGGCCAGGCCCGCTGACGCTGATAACGGGGCCGGCGAGCGCCGGCAAATCGCACCTCGCGCGCATCTGGTCGGTCCGGGCCGGCGCGTCCGTCGTCATGCCGAACGAGGTCGAACAGCTCTCGCGAGAAGGCGGTGCGGCTCCGCTCGTGATCGAGGACGTCGACCGGCTCGGATACGAAGAGGCGGCGCTGTTCCATCTCGTTAACCAGTCGATGCGCGACCGGCGGCCCTTGCTGATGACAGCCCGGGAGCCGGTTGCCAACTGGCCGTTTCGGACCGATGATCTGAAGTCGCGGGCGAGACTCGCCGCGCATTTCGCAGTGCGCACGAGCGATGACATCCATTTGTCGCAGATGCTGGTGAAGCTGTTCGGAGACCGCCAGATCGCCGTCGATCCCAGGGTGATCGCCTATCTGGTCGCCCGCATGGAACGATCGCCGGAGGAGGCGGTTGCGCTCGCGGCCATGGCCGACCGTATCGCGCTCTCCCGCGGCACGGGCGTGACCCGCGCGGTCGCCGCGGAAGCGCTCGCGCTGCGGCAAGCGATCCACGGCGACGGCCAGTTGATGCTCGATCTGGAAGGCGAAGACGATGAATGAGATGACCGATTTCGCCGAGGCCGACGTCGCCGCGCCGGACGTTTCCGAGCTTCGCCAGAGCCCCGCGCGCTTTGTGAACCGCGAGGTCAGCTGGCTGCAGTTCAACATGCGTGTGCTCGAGGAGGCCGGGAACACGAACCACCCCTTGCTCGAGCGGCTGCGGTTCGTCTCCATTTCCGCGAACAACCTCGATGAGTTCTTCATGGTCCGCGTAGCGGGCCTCAAGGGCCAATTGCGGGCCGGCATGATCAAGCAGAGCGCCGACGGCATGACGCCGGCCGAGCAGCTCGAGGAGATTGCGACGCTCGCGCAGCATCTGCACCTCGAGCAGCAGGATCACTGGCAGACGCTCCGCGAGGAGCTCTTCGAGGCGGGCGTCGTCATCCACGAAGCCAACGACCTGAGCCCGAGTCAGGTGAGTTACCTCCAGCGGCTGTTCCGCGATGAGATTTTCCCGGTTCTGACGCCGATCGCCGTTGACCCCGCGCACCCGTTCCCGTTCATCCCCAATCTCGGCTACACCCTCGCCTTCGAGATGATGCGGCCGGGTACGACGACCACGCTCTCGGCGCTCGTGCGCGTGCCATCGAACCTCGACCGGTTCATCATGCTGCCCCCCGATCTCGCCGAGCAGGGCCGGATCGAGGTGGTGACCACCGACACGCTGATCAATCTCTTCTTCCACACGATGTTTCCCGGTTACGAAGTCGCCGGTTCCGGCGCCTTCCGCGTCATTCGCGACAGCGAAATCGAAATCGACGACGAGGCTGCGGACCTGGTCATGGAATTCGAAAGCGCGCTGCGTCAGCGCCGCCGCGGCCAGGTCATCCGTCTCGAAATCGAACGCAAGATGCCGCGCGCGCTGCGGCTGCAGATTTCCGAACGGCTCGGTGCGACCGCGGCGGACACCTTCGAGGTCGAGGGTTTCCTGGGACTCGCGGACGCCAACCGCATCTGCGACATCGACCGGCCGGACCTCAAGTTCGCGCCTTACATTCCGCGCTTTCCCGAGCGCATCCGCGATTACAACGGCGACATCTTCGCCGCGGTGCGGCAGAAGGACCTCCTCGTTCATCACCCGTTCGAGAGCTTCGACGTCGTCGCCCAGTTCCTGATGCAGGCCGCGCGCGATCCCAATGTCGTCGCGATCAAGCAGACGCTGTACCGGACCTCGCGCGACAGCCCGATCGTCAAGGCGCTGGTGATGGCGGCCGAGGCGGGCAAATCGGTCACGGCGCTGGTGGAGCTCAAGGCCCGCTTCGACGAAGAGGCGAACATCCGCTGGGCGCGCGACCTGGAGCGTGCCGGTGCGCAGGTCGTCTTCGGCTTCATCGAACTCAAGACGCACGCCAAG
>CAYRNE010000343.1:0-3595 GCA_964425245.1 uncultured Devosia sp. | reverse complement strand
ACAATCCGCCCGGGTCGTCGGTCGTTCTGCTGGGCCTGTCATACCAACGGCATTGGACGGCCGTTGTCGTCCGATCGCTTGTCAACTGGCTGCGTCACTGGCAGTGGATTATCGGCACGGCGATTGCGCTCGCGGGGTTGCTCGTCGCGGCAGCTGGGTAATCCATGAAGGAATGCGAGCGGAATTGGCCGAGCCCAGCTCCTTCTCCTAGCTCCCGAATGCACGGTGAGTTGCTGCCCGGAAATGCTCGAGCATCGCCTCGATCGCCCCAGGCGCGTCATGTGCAGCGAGGCGGTCGAGGACCCTCAGGTGCTCCCGCACGGCGTCGCTCACCTTGAAGGGAGAGGCGAAGTCTTCGGTGAGGACGCGCGCGAAGCGCAGGTTTTCCTGAATCTGGAAGTGCGTTTCCGAGATCATCGGGTTTCTCAGGCAGTCAACGATGGTTGACAATGGTATGCCGATTCGGCTGATTGCCGACCGCCTCGGCCGGGGTCCGGCCGCAACAATGAGCCGTTTATGAACGTTTCCGCGACAGCCCTGCCACCCATGGTCGCCATCTCCACCAACGAGCGGGCAACGCCCTCGCTCGTCTACAGGTCGCTGCTGCGGTCGATAAAGGATGGGCTGATGGTGCCGGGCGCGAAGCTGCCCAACGAGCGGGAACTGGCACAGCAACTGCGGACCAGCCGCACCGCGGTGCGCGCTGCGCTCGCCATGATGGAGCGGCAGGGGCTCGTGCTGCGCCGCGTTGGCTCAGGCACCTATGTCACCGAGGACGCGCAGAACGTTTTCGGCCGCATGGACCAGACCGACGTGGCGACCAGCCACGAGAATGTGCCGTCCTTCGCCGAGATCGTTGAGGGCCGGCTGCTGTTCGAGCCGGCCATGATGCATATCGTCGTCAACCGTGTGCAGGAAACCGAGATTGAAGAGATGCGCCGAATCCTCGGCGAAATCCTCGATGCGCCAACGTGGGAGGACTTCAAGGAGTCGATCTACGCGCTGCACCGGCAGATGTTCGCGGCGACGCGCAACAAGTTCCTCGAGCAGATTATGGCCTCGATCCTGGACGACCGGCGCGCTGTGCTATTCGACGGGCACGATACCGACAAGCCAGCGCCAGTGCCCGTCCGACGGCAGACGCACAAGGATCTTGCCGCAATCGTCGACGCGATCGCGGCGCGCAACGGCAAGCGCGCGGAGGAACTGGTGTCCGATCACCTGATGCGGACGCTAGCGACCATCAATATCTGGCAGTAGAGGTTTAACAGATACTGCGGACTCGCCGAGTAGGAAAGCGGTATTCGTTCGTCACTGTTTACCAAATGGATCGGCTATCTGCCGCCGCTAACGAACCGGAGTCGAGCGGCTGAGGCCTTTCCGCGTACCGAGAGGTACGAGCAGCCGTGACCTCTAGCTCATAGCCGTTTAGCGTCATGCCAAACGGCGGGCGTGGCAGCGCTTGCCAGTAAGTGTGAACGTGCTGGGTCGGGCTATCGGCAACCTGGACGGCTCTCGACCGGCAGCGCCTTAGGATAACTTCCCCCCGATCGCCTCCAGTGCCGGCCGCGATCCCACGACCTCGTCGTCGGTCTTGCTCGTCACCCGGCCGCATCGCCAAAAATGGACCGCCACGTCGACATGGTGGCACTCGTCCTACCATAGGTGAGCACGCCAAACGTGCGTGCGAGTCTGCTGTATGACCATCAGAGCCAGGGCGGCATCACGGTCCACGTCCGAGCTCACCCTCGCAGGCAGGAAAGACCCGGGCACCCCCAGGAGAACCCGCCGCTCCAGACACTCGCGACGTTGTACCGATCATGGCACGTTCAGCAGATTGCCGTTGGGAATTTTCGACAACCTGATCACGGAGCTGCAGGCGAAGCGAACGTAGCGACGTCCTGCAGAGTTCGGGGAACGCATTCGCTCCCTCAGTCCTCTGCTTTGCAGGTCGTCGCGCAATTAACGGCGAGCGGCCTCGTGGGCGCTTAGGTGCCGGCGCACTCGGGTAATCAGGTGGTCGGCGTTGATCGGCACAGCGATTGCCGCCGAAACCATCGGCGCTTCGCCTGCTAACGGTTTTGGATCGCCGGGTGCGGTCAGGAGGATGACGGGTAGCACGGACTTCAGGTTGTGAAGTGTTGTCAAGAGCGCGAGTCCATCGATGGTCGATCGGAGGACGATCAGATCGAGCTCGCGCGACGCGGCGTCTTCCAGTATTCGATCGACGCTCATCGCGCCAGTCGACTGAAAACCTTCAAGCTTCAGCAGCATCTGGACCGCAAGCAAGCCGTTGTAATCAGGATAGTAGACTGCGATGAGCGAGGCCACTTGCGCCGCCGGAGGATCATAATTCCCTAAGACTTCACCCGTCGTGGGCTTCTGGCTACGGAGCGGTTGTCTGGCTCACTTCTGGCCAGTCTAGCGATCCGACCGGACTGGGTAAGAGACAGGTGCAACCAGCCTGTGGGTCGCTCGCTCATTGTGAGCGTGTCGCCTCTCGCTCGAAGCGAATAGATCGGAACAGCACTTCGAATGGTGATGATGTCACGAGGCATGAATGGCATCTCCCGATTCGGAGGCGACGCCATCAGCTATTCGCGATCCTCCTGGCACCCCTGCGCCAGCGCTTGGCACGGCAGGCAATGTCGTTACGGTTAAAACTGGCGGCACTACTGCCGCAGTCAGCTCCACAATGGTCAGAACGATCCCACTCATGGGACTGATGATGCGAAGGTCGCCCATCCGCCGCCAGCTAGGGACGTCCCCAAGGAGGGTCAGCTGTAGACGCGCAGAGCCTCTGTGAGGCCGGGAAGGTTTCCCCAATCCTCATTCCACGCGGTTGCGTCTCCGGCGAGCCGCATCTGCACCAGGGACTTGAGCGATAGAAACAGACCATAAGCTAATGCGCTTTCGAGCGGCATGGGTTCTGCCGTCGATGGATAGTCTGCATGGTCTACGCCGAGCCGAAGCGACCTGGGCAACATCAAATATCCCGTCGCCTCGCCATGAGCTGTCCATGCCATCATCACGGTTATGAGGTCTGGATCGACCTGTCGCGTATAGCGTAGACCCGAAATCAGGTTCACGTTGCCGTTGCCGCCCTCGGGATCCCGATTGGGATCGATTGCTGTGTCAGGCCGCCGCCGCTCGGCAGGTTCGTATAAAGGGCGCGAGCCCTCGATGGCAACAGGCATCTCCCTACCGAGCTTCAGCAGCACTTCGGTGGCGCTTCTGAGGCCTGTCTTGTCGAAGGCTCGCGTCCTGTGGAGTTCGACGGTCTTGGGGCTGACGCCTAACCTCCTCGCGGTCCCTTTCACCGACTCGCCTCTGAGGATCCCGAGCACGATCTCACGCTCACGGGGAGTCAGGGGCTTGAGCGCCGTTTCTAGCGGGTTGTCGTTAGCTGGTTCTCTTGTCGTCGTGCTTGGTTTCTGGCTGGTCACTTGGGCACCCCCGCTCCATTGAATCGAGCAGGCAGGCCGTCAATCGAACGTCAATTGCTACGGGAAAGTGCCAGTTTGCAATGGACCAAGTGCTCTTCGGCACGCGTCCAGAAGGCCGGTCGCTGCAGTTGCCAGGCGATGGGATCGGT
>CAYRNE010000342.1:0-3597 GCA_964425245.1 uncultured Devosia sp. | reverse complement strand
CATCGGAACGAGCACCAGCCTCGTCGGCGCCTATTCCAGTTACTTTCTCGACGGAGCGACGGGCGGCATCATCGTCGTCCTGCAGACGCTCTTCTTCCTCCTCGCATTCTTCCTCGCGCCCAAGCACGGGCTGTTCGCGGCGCGCCGCCGCGGCGCGGCCGAGACGCAGGCGAGAGGCTGATGGACCCCCTCGCGCCGTTCCAGTTCCCGTTCATGCAGATGGCTTTCGTCATCGCAGCGCTTGTCGCGGTGCCGGCCGCCATCCTTTCCTGCTTCATGGTGCTGAAGGGCTGGTCGCTCATGGGCGACGCCATATCGCACGCCGTGCTGCCGGGTGTCGTCCTTGCCTATATCGCGGGCATCCCGCTTGCCGTCGGCGCCTTCGCGGCGGGAATGACCTGCGCCTTGTCGGTCGGCTATCTCAAGGAGCACAGCCGGGTGAAGGAGGACACGATCATGGGCGTCGTGTTCTCGGGCATGTTCGGGCTCGGGCTCGTCCTCTACACCCGTATCCAGACGGACGTGCATCTCGACCATATCCTCTTCGGCGACATGCTGGGCATCGGCTGGGGGGAGGTGATCGAGTCCGGCGCCATAGCCGCGTTCGTGACGGCGGCGGCGCTGCTGCGCGGGCGCGACCTCCTGCTCTTCGTCTTCGATCCGCAGCAGGCGGGCGCCATCGGCCTGCCAACGCGGCTGCTGCATTATGGCCTCCTTGCGATCCTGTCGCTGACCATCGTGGCGGCGCTGAAAGCGGTCGGAATCATTCTCGCCATCGCCCTGCTGGTCGCGCCCGGCGCTATCGCCTTCCTGCTCACGCGGCGGTTCGGGCACATGGTGATCGCGGCAGTCGCCGTGGCGGTCGGGTCGTCGCTGCTCGGCGTTTACCTGAGCTTCTTTCTCGACAGCGCCCCGGCACCGACCATCGTGCTGCTGATGACGGCGTGCTTCGTGCTTGCCTTTCTCTTCTCGCCGAACCGGCGCACCCGAACGGCCGAGCCGGACCCTCGCGCGGTGGCCTAGTCGCGCGCCGAAACGTCCGTGATCACGGTCTTGCTGAGCTGGCGTTCGCGCAGCCAAATGTAGAGACCGGAACCGACGACAATGGGCGCACCCAGGTAGATCCACACATCGGGCGGTTCGTTGAAGACGATCCAGCTCGATGCGGTCATGAAGATGATCTGCAAGTAGCCGAAGGGCGCGAGCACCGAGGCCGGCGCGAAGCGGTGCGCAACGGTGAGCACCTGATGGCCGATCAGGGCCGCCGTGCCGATGAGGAAGAAGGCGAGCCAGTCGAGCGGCTGCGACGGCCATGCCCAGCCGCCCACGACGGCGAAGGGTAGGATGCAGACGGTGGCGACGAGCGCCGCGTAGAATTGCTGCGTCGTGACCGCGTCGACACCTGCGAGTCTGCGGGTAAGGAGCGCATAGAATGCGCCGCAACACGACGCCGCGAGCGACCAGAGGACCGCCGGATGAAAAGCGTCGGTTCCCGGATGGACGATGACGAGAACGCCGACGAAACCGACCACGATGGCGACACCGCGCCGCCAGCCGACCGTCTCCCCGAGGAACGGGATGGAAAGCGCGGTGATGATGAGCGGCATCGTGAACATGATCGACGCCGTCACCGTCAGGGGCAGGAACTGGATGGCGATGAAGTTGGCGACGGTCGACCCCATGAGGCAGAGGCCACGGACGATCTCCAGCCGCGGGCTGCGCGTCACGACGAGCGTGATCCCGCGGCTCGGCAGGAAGATCGCCGAAACGAGAAGGAACTGGGCAGCGTAGCGGACGAAGACGACCTCGGTGAGCGGCAGCCCTGCCTGGGTCAGCCACTTGGCGCAGCTGTCGATCACCGTGAACATGGCGTAGGCGACGAGCACGAGCCCGATGCCGAGCAGGCGTCTGTCTTCTATGGGGCGGACAAGGCCGGCCACCGCTCAGTCTTCCACCGGGGCAATCGAGGGATCGCGCCGCGCCTGCCGCTCGCGCAGCCAGATGAAAAGGCCCGATCCGATGATCAGCGGCGCGCCGGCATAGAACCAGATGTCCGGCGGCTCGGCGAACACGATCCAGCTTGCGATGGCGAGATACAGCAGCTCGAGATAGCTGAAGGGGGCGAGGACCGACGGCGTGGCGAAGCGATGGGCGATGGTCATCAGCTGATGCGCGAGCAACCCTGCGATGCCAGCGCCGAAGAAGGCGATCCAGGTGGGAATGTCGGAAGGCCAGACCCATCCGTCGAAGGCGAACGGCGTGACGCAGACGAGCGAGACGATGCCGGCGTAGACGGTTTGCGTGGATGCGGAATCGACGCCGGCAAGCTTGCGGGTGAGGATCGAATAGAGCGCGGCAAACCCGGCGCCCAGCAAGGCGAGGAGGGACGCGGGATGAAAAGCCTCGGTACCGGGACGGACGATCACGAGGATGCCGAGGAAGCCGACGACGACGGCGAGCCAGCGCCGCCAGCCCACCTTTTCGCCGAGAAGCGGGCCCGACAGCATCGTCACCATCAGCGGCATGGTGAAGAGCAGCGCGCCGGTAACCGTGAGCGGCAGGAACCGCATGGCGAAGAAGTTCGTGAACGTCACGACAAGGAGGCACAGGCCACGAAGGATCTCGAGCTTCCACGATCCGGTACGGAAGAGGCCGAACCCCTGTACCGGCAGGACGAGCGAGAGCATCAGTGCCACGTGGACGGCATAGCGCACGAAGACGATCTCGAACGTCGGAATGCCGGCGACCGCCATGTACTTGGCCGAGGAATCGAGCACGGCGAAGAACAGCTGGGCGACAACGAGGATGGCGATGCCGAGATTGCGGCGGTCTTCGATCGGAGCTGTGGTTGAGGTCATTCCGGCGTCCGGGCCGCTGGGGTCGCGACCGCTCTCTCCAAAGAGGGCGATGGACGCGAAACTGTCAACCGCCTGGCGGTTCCGAAGCGTCCACCCGGCAGGCAACCGGCGCGGCGGGAGCGCGTAGGGACCGTGTCCGGCCTCAGGCGAGCCAGGTCCGGTAGTCGGAAACCAGCAGATGCCAGGGTTCCTCGTCCTCCTCTATGCCGCCGAAGCGCGCAATTCGCGGATCGTCGAAGACGTTGTCGGTATTGTCGTCGTTGACCGTCGAGACTTCCCCGATGAAGACATCGCCGCCCTCGCCCCAGAAGGCGTGCCAGTGCTCATTGGGCATCAGCGTCACGCTCTCGCCGGGTTGCAGGCGGAGTTTGCCGCCCGGCGGGAGCGCCCGCTTGATGCCGTCGCAATAGACCTCGACGCCCTTGCTCTTGTCGCACTTGCCGTCCGTATCGCCATAGAGCTCGATGACCAGCGTGCCGCCACCGCGATTGATGATGTCCTCGGCCTTGATGTTGTGCCGGTGCATCGGGGAATACTGGTCCTTGCGCGAGATCATCGCCTTTTCGGCGTAGAGCATCCCCCTGCCCTTGCTGAGGTCCTTGGCGTCGCCGTTGCGGACGGTGAAGAGGAAAAGCCCCATCTTCTCGAATTCGCCGAGACCGTAGTCGGTGATGTCCCAACCGAGGTTGGCGCGGATGATCGCCTGCGCCTCGTCCTTGCGCGCCTTGAACTCGGCCGA
>CAYRNE010000341.1:2918-3598 GCA_964425245.1 uncultured Devosia sp. | reverse complement strand
GGTCGGCTCCTTCATCGTCTGCCAGCGGCGGAAGGCGTCGAGCCGCCACTCGAGCATCCACTCGGGCTCCTGCTTCTTGGCCGAGATGAGCCGGATGATGTCCTCGTTCAGCCCCGCAGGCGCCAGCTCGCTCTCGATCTCGGTCTCGAAGCCGTACTTGTACTTGTCGACGTCGAGTGCGCGGACCTTTTCGACCGTCTCCGGCTCGATTTCCTGCTTCAGGGTGGGAATGTCTTCGTAAATCGCCATTGTCATTTCCTATGCAGCCTCGCCGCGGCGACTCGCGTGCCGCCCGACGACCTCGGCAAACCCTTCAAGATAAGCCCTCACATCGTCCCTCGTGGACGACCACCCCAGGCTCAAACGCATCGCGCACCCGGTGAGGTCCGCCGGAACGCCCATCGCCGCGAGTACGTGGCTGGGACCGACCTTCCCGGACGAACACGCCGACCCCGACGAGACTGAAAGTCCGAGCAAATCCAGCCCCATCATCGCCACCCCGTTCCCGAGCCCCGGCACCGCGAAGTTGGAAACATTGCCGATCCGTTCCGCCTCGCCGCCGAAAACCACGAGATCCCGGGCGATTGTGCGCATCCCGGCCTCGGCTTCCGCGATCAGCGCCTCGACGCCCGCCGCGTGATAGAGCGACGGGAACGTCTCCGCAGCGGCCCCGAAACCCG
>CAYRNE010000341.1:0-2908 GCA_964425245.1 uncultured Devosia sp. | reverse complement strand
ACGTCGCCCTGTTTCCTGGCCGCCGCCGGGAATGAGCCGCACCTGGTCGCAGTGTCCCCTCATGAGCAGCGCGCCGACGCCGGCCGGCCCGCCGATCTTGTGAGCGCTCACGGCCATCATATCGGGTGCCCGGGCGGCAAATTCGAGGGCCAGCTTGCCGAAAGCCTGCACCGCGTCGACGAACAGGAAATGCGGACTCGGCCCGACCAGCATCTCGATCCGGTCAACCGGCTGGATCACGCCCGTCTCGTTGTTGACGAGATGCACGGCGACAAGGAGTCTCTGCCGGTTCTCGTCCGCCTTGCGTATGGCGTCGGCGATGTCTGCGACCTTGATCCGGCCCTCGCCGTCGAGGCCGGCATGAATCACCGGCAGGCCGGTCGATTCCGCCGCTTTCAGCACCGCCTGATGCTCGCCCGCGCTGAGCACGATTGCATCGAAGCCGAGCACCTTCGCGCCCCCGACGATCGCCTGGGTAATCGCCTCGGTTGCCGACCCGGTGAAGACGACCTGCGTCCGCTCCGCCCCGGCGAGTTTTGCAACGTTCGCCCGCGCCGCCTCGATGAGGTTGCGAAGCGCCCGTCCGTGACCGTGCACGGAGGAGGGGTTGCCGGTCAGCTCGAGCGCCTCCAGCATCGCCTGCCGCGCTTCCGGAACAAGCGGTGCCGATGCATTGTGATCGAGATAGATCGCCGAACGGCCCATCGTTTCGCCTCTGGCGCCCGCTTGGCCCGCTTCCGAGACTTTGTGCCTGGCGTGAGCTGGGGCCGATAGTTCTTGAATTTCGAGGCTCACATTATCTAAAAGGAGCCCTCGCCGACCGCCCCGTGCGGATGAGACCTTCAACCGCCGCGGGCGCGGAACCAGTTTCGAACAATTCTAAACTGGACTTTCGCACTCCGTTTTAGGGAGCGGCGGCCCGTTCGTCAAGCCGCAAGACCGGCCTTTCGCGTGGGGCGCGGCTGCCCCGCGGAAGGGACCGGCAGGCCAGGGAAACGTTTATGCCGGAAGTTATTTTCAACGGTCCCGAAGGTCGCCTCGAAGGGCGCTACCAGCAGGGCAAGGACCCCAACGCGCCGATCGCCATCGTGCTGCATCCGCATCCGGAATTCGGCGGCACGATGAACAACCAGATCGTCTACCACCTGTTCTATATGTTCGCGCAGCGCGGCTTCTCCGTCCTGCGCTTTAATTCGCGCGGCGTGGGGCGGTCGCAGGGCGTCTTCGACCACGGCATCGGCGAGCTGTCCGACGCCGCATCGGCGCTCGACTGGCTGCAGTCGCTGAACCGGGAATCGCGCGGGTGCTGGATCGCCGGCTTCTCGTTCGGCGCCTGGATCGGCATGCAGCTGCTGATGCGCCGGCCCGAAGTCGAGGGCTTCATCTCCGTGAGCCCGCCCGAGAACCTTTACGATTTCTCGTTTCTCGCCCCCTGCCCGTCCTCCGGACTCATCATTCACGGCGACAAGGACCGGGTGGCACCTCCGCAGGCGGTGCAGAAGCTTGTCGACAAGCTGAAGACCCAGAGGGGCATCACGATCGAGCAGCAGATCGTCGAAGGGGCCAACCACTTCTACGAGGGCAAGGTCGAAGAGCTGATCGAGCGCTGCGCCGAGTATCTCGACCGCCGCCGGGCCGAAATCGCAGCCGGCAAGGGGCGGTAGCGGCCACCGAACACGGCCTTTGTCCTTCGCCAAGCTCAGGATGAGGGGATTCAGGACGCCGGGCCGTCAGCGGCCCTCGGGTGACCTTGTCGAACGGTTGGCGGTTGGCGTACGCAGATCGCAACGCGAATGAGGGCGTGGCACGATGGCCGCCAAGTACAGATCCGATTTCCTCAACGTTCTCGACCAGCGCGGCTTCATCGCGCAGATTTCCGACCCCGAGGGCCTCGATGCCCTCGCGGCCCAGGGGACGATTACCGGCTATGTCGGTTATGACGCCACGGCGACCTCGATCCACATCGGCAATCTGATCACCGTCACCCTGCTCTACTGGCTGCAGGAGACGGGCCACCGGCCGATTTCGCTGATGGGCGGCGGCACCTCGATGGTGGGCGACCCGTCATTTCGCGACGAGCAGCGCCAGCTCCTCTCCCCCGACAAGATCCGGGCGAATATCGAGAGCATCAAGAAGGTCTATTCCCGCATCCTGCGATATGGCGATGGTCCGACCGACGCCATCATGGTCGACAATGCCGAATGGCTGCTCCAGCTAAAGTACGTCGACTTCCTGCGCGACGTCGGCCGGCATTTCTCGGTCAACCGCATGCTCAGTTTCGATAGCGTGAAGCTGAGGCTCGACCGCGAGCAGTCGCTGAGCTTCCTCGAATTCAATTACATGATCATGCAGGGCTACGACTTCGTCGAGCTCAACCGCCGTTACGGCTGCATCCTCCAGATGGGCGGCACCGACCAGTGGGGCAACATCATCAACGGCGTGGACCTGAGCCACCGCATGGGCGGTCCGCAGCTCTACGCGCTGACGACGCCGCTCCTGACCACCGCTTCCGGGCAGAAAATGGGCAAGACCGCCTCGGGCGCCGTCTGGCTGAATGAGGACATCTTTTCCCCCTACGATTTCTGGCAGTATTTCCGGAACACCGAGGACGCCGACGTCGGGCGGTTCCTGAAGATCTTCACCCGGCTCCCGCTCGACGAGATCGCCAGGCTCGACGCGCTGGGCGGTTCGGAGCTCAACGAAGCCAAGAAGATTCTCGCCACGGAGGCGACGGCCATCGTCCACGGCCGCGAGAACGCCGAGCAGGCCGCAGCCGCCGCCGCCGCGACCTTCGAACAGGGCGCAATCGACCTGTCGCTGCCGACCGCCGAACTTCCGAAATCCAAACTCGCCGCCGGCATCGGCATACTGAATGCGCTCGTCCTGGCCGGACTCGCCGCGTCGAACG
>CAYRNE010000340.1:0-3602 GCA_964425245.1 uncultured Devosia sp. | reverse complement strand
GCCGCAGGAGGTGGCCGAAGCGGCCGCGATCGACGGGGCCGGCCCGTGGCGCATCTTCTTTACGATCATGCTCCCAATGGCCAAGCCCGGCATGGCCTCGGTCGCGATCTTCAATTTCCTCGGGCTCTGGAATCAGTTCCTGCTGCCGATCGCTCTCAACACCAACAGCAACAACTACGTGCTGTCGCAGGGCATGGCCTCGTTCGCCTCGCAGGCAGGCTATGCGGTCAATTTCGGCGCGCTGTTCGCAGCGGTGGTGATCACGGTGCTCCCGGTCCTCGTCACCTACATCATCTTCCAACGCCAGCTGCAGGGTTCGGTGTCGCCGGGCCTGCTGAAGTAGCCAGGACTGTCAGCGGGCCGCTCCGCCAGGAACGTTCCCGCCGGGCGCGGCCTGGAGGCCAGGGGAGGCGGCCGGTCAGGTCGGCCGCGAGGCGGGCCGGTGACCACGGACAAGTCCGCTAGCCTCGGCCGTTTCCCGTGTCCCGCAGCGGCAAGACGAGCCGGACCAATCCCGGCTCGTCCGCATCAGCGCCGAGGGTAAAACCGAGCCGCCTCGCGAACGCGACCATGGCGTGGTTCTCCCGCAGGACGAAACCCAACAGCGAGCCGATACCGTGCGCCCTGGCGTACCGGAGCAATAGCTCCATGAGGGTCCGGCCGAGCCCGAGACGCTTGAGGTCGCTGCGAACGAGGACGCCGAACTCGGCCTGCGCCCGATCCGGATCGGCCGCGTAGCGTACGATCCCGGCAAGCTCGCCCGTCTTTTCGAGCGCAACGAAGGCGATTTCCCGGTCGTAGTCGAGTTGCGTCAGCCGGATGAGCAACTCATCGGGCAAGACGCGGAAGCGCTCGTGGAAGCGGAGGTAGAGGTCGGTTTCGGTGACCCTCGCGAGGAAGTCGGGGTAGAGCCGGGCATCGTCGGGCCGGATGGGCCTGAGGAGGAAGGAAGCGCCTTTCAGTTCAACGGTTTCCTCCCACCCCGATGGATAGGGGCGGATGGCAAGATCGGTACGCGGCCCCGCGTCCATGACGCGCGCCGGATCGACCTCGATGCGCGCATCGAGCGCGACGACACCATCGGCATCGGCGAGGATGGGGTTGATGTCGGCGGCCACGATGCCCGGAAAATCGACGGCGAGACGCGAAAGCGCCACCAGGGCGGAAGCGATTGCCTGCAGGTCGGCCGGCGCGCGGTCGCGATAGCCGGCAAGAAGGCGGGCAATGCGGGTGCGCGCGATAAGCTGCAGCGCCAGCGGACCGTCCAGCGGCAAGAGCTCGGTGGAGGTATCGTCGATCACTTCGACCGCGGTGCCGCCGGCGCCGAAGAGCAGGACCGGTCCGAAAATGGGATCGACGCTGAGCCCAGCGATCAGTTCGTGGGCATGCGGCCGCGAGATCATCGGCTGGACCGCAAAGCCCTCTACGGCATCGGGCGAATAAGCGGCCTCCACGCGCTCGGCAATGCGGGTCGCAGCGACACGCGCCTCTTCGGCGGAACGCAGGTTCAGCACGACCCCGCCGACATCGGATTTGTGCGTGATCTGCCGCGAATAGAGCTTGACCACCACGGCCTTGCTGGTTTGCAGCAGGCGAGCCGCAAGCGCGCCAACCGCGTCGGGGCTGCGGGCGACGAGCGTTTCCGGCGCGTCGATGCCGTAGGCCTGCAGGAGAGCCTTCGACTCCGGCTCGGTGAGGAGCGTCCGCCCTTCGCGGCCGGCCTGCTCGAGGATCGCCCGGGCGGCTCGCCGGTCGAAATGCGCAGGCGGCTCGCTCTCGGGGACCTGCTGCAGCGCGGCCTGGGCGCGCGACCAGCGTGTCAGCATGGCGACGGCCTCCGCGGCGTCGGAAGGGGTGTCGAAGCCGGCGAGCCCCGCCGCGCTCAGCGTGCTGCGGGCCCTTGCGGCGGCCGCCTGGCCGAGCCAGCAGGTGAGGACCGGCTTGCCGTCGATGCTGCCTCCGCGGGCCTCGTCCGCCACCGCCTCGGCCGCTGCCACCGGCGAGGCCAGCCCCGTGGGGCAGTTCATGACGAGAACGGCGTCGACGCTCCGGTCGGCCGCCGCCGCCCGCACCGCCGCGCGGTAGCGCTCGGGCGGGGCATCACCAATGATGTCGATGGGGTTGGCCCGGGACCAGGTCGGCGGCAGCGTGGCATCGAGCGCAACGACCGTCTCGGGCGACAGCGTCGCGAGGCTCGCCCGCTGATCGAGAATGTGGTCGACGGCGAGCACTCCCGCCCCACCGCCATTGGTCACGATGGCGACCCGCGCCGAGCGCATCGGGCGGAAGCGGGCGGTGATCTCGGCGGCCGTGAAGAGATCCTCGAGATCGTTGACCCGGATGATGCCGGCGCGGCGGAGCGCCGCCTCGACGACGCGGTCGGCGCCGGCGAGGGCGCCGGTATGGGTGGCTGCGGCGAGAGCGGCTTCCGCATGGCGCCCGGGTTTGACGGCGATCACCGGTTTCAGGCGCGCTGCTGCCCGCGCCGCCGACATGAACTTGCGCGGCTCCGGAATGGATTCGAGATAAAGCAGCACGGCGCGGGTCTTGCTGTCGGCCGCCACCATGTCGAGGCAGTCGCCGACATCGACATCGGCCATGTCGCCGAGCGACAGGATGTGGGAGAAGCCGATGCCTTCGGCCTCGGCCCAGTCGATGACCGATGAGACGATCGCGCCCGATTGCGAGAGAAGCGCCAGCCCGCCCGCGGACGCCGCCATGTGGGTGAAGCTCGCGTTGAGCTTCAGGTGGGGCGCGAGGATGCCGATCGTGTTGGGGCCGATGACGCGCAGGAGAAAGGGACGCGCCGCATCGAGCATCGCCTGCCGCAGGCCGTTGCTTTCGGTCAGGCCGGCGGTCATCACGACCACCGTGCGCGTGCCCTTTTCGCCGAGCTCGGAAACCAGCCCCGGCACGGTCTGCGGGGGCGTCATGACGACGGCGAGGTCCGGGGTCTCCGGCAGGTCCGCCACGCGGTGGTAGCAGGGTATCCCGAATAGTTCCCGGTACTTGAGGTTGACCGGGTACACCGCGCCCGCAAAGCCGCCGTCGATGACGTTCCGTAACACCACGCGGCCGACCGAACCCTCGCGCTCGGACGCGCCGATCAGGGCTACCGATCGGGGCTGAAAGGCCGGTCCGAGATTTCTGACCGTCATCGACCGTGTCCCGTCCCTGGTGCTCCGGGCCGGCGTTTACTATGCGCCCGGCGAACCGACACCGGTGTTCGCCGGGCGACGGCACCGAGGCGCCCGTCGGACTGCCGGACATTTCAGGTGCGCGAGGAAACGCCGCAAGTCAATGCGTCGCCGATCCGCTTTCGGTTTTCAGGGGCCAGCGAACGGTTGGCGATGCCCAGGAGGGTCCGAGCCGTGCGCAAATGCAGCGAGCATCAGGATCAACTCGGCCTGTCGCGAGCATCCTGTCTTGTCCAGGACACTCCGGAGCTGGTTGCGCACCGTGGCAACGCTTTTCATGCGTTGCCTCGCGATCTCCGTCACCGTCATCCCGGCAGCTATGCCTCGCGCTATCTCGATTTCCGTGGGCGTCACCTGGCCGGCTTCAAGCGCCTCCACAAGGTCGATCGATCCGAGCTGATCTGG
>CAYRNE010000339.1:0-3608 GCA_964425245.1 uncultured Devosia sp. | reverse complement strand
GATTTCAACTTCGGTGCGATGGAGAACAAGGGCCTCAACATCTTCAACGACAAGCTCGTGTTCGCCAAGCCCGAGAGCGCGACCGACGCAGATTATGCCGCGATCGAAAGCGTGATCGCGCACGAATATTTCCACAACTGGACGGGCAACCGGATCACCTGCCGCGACTGGTTTCAACTCTGCCTCAAGGAAGGACTGACGGTCTATCGCGACCAGGAATTCTCGATGGACGAGCGCAGCCGGCCAGTCGCCCGCATCGAAGACGTGCGGCAGCTTCGCTCCATCCAGTTTCCGGAGGACCAGGGTCCGCTCGCGCATCCGGCGCGGCCGGACACGTACCGGGAGATCAACAACTTCTATACGGCCACCGTTTACGAGAAGGGCGCCGAGATCGTGCGGATGCTGGCGACGCTCCTGGGCGAAGCCGGTTTCCGCAGGGGCATGGACCTCTACTTCGAGCGGCACGACGGCGAGGCGACGACGATCGAGGCCTTCCTCGCCGCGTTCGAAGACGCCAACGACGTCGATCTCAAACATTTCGGGCAATGGTACCTGCAGGCGGGCACACCGATCGTTACGGTGAGCGACAGCTACGACGCGGCGGCCAGAACCTACACGCTGACGATCAGCCAGAAGGTCGAGCCGACGCCCGGTCAACCGGAGAAACGACCGATGGTGCTGCCCATCAAGTTCGGATTGATCGGACCGAACGGCAGCCCGATGTCGTGGGGCAAGGTCACGGGCGGCACCGTTCGCGACGACCTCATCGTTCTCGACAGCGAGCGCGTGACGCTTCGTTTCGAGGACGTCGCCAACCGCCCGGTGCCCTCCCTGTTCCGCCAGTTCTCCGCGCCGGTCCGGATCAATTCGAATGCGACGCAGGACGACCAGTTGTTCCTCGCTCGCCACGACACGGATCCGTTCAATCGCTGGCAGGCCCTGCAGGACGTGGCGATGGCGCTGATGACCGGCGCCGTCGCCGGCACGCCGATGGCGGAGCACCGGGTCGAGGCGCTGGCGCTCGCGCTGGAGGACACCGTCAACAGCGAAACGCTGGATCACGCGTTCAAGGCCAATGCCCTCGCCCTGCCCGGCGAGGCGCTCGTCGCCCGCACCATCGGCAGCAACGTCGATCCGGATCGCATCCGCGCGGTCCGTCGCGAGTTGCTGAAGGCCGTTGCCGCCCGCATTCAACCGACGCTCGAAGCAACCTACCGCGCGAACGCGAGCGACGCGCCCTATTCGCCCGACTTCCGCAAGGCAGGACAGCGCTCGCTGCGCAATGCCGCGCTGAGCCTCATGGTCGCTGGCGAGTCGCCCGGCGGCGCCGACCTCGCGCGCGAGCAGTACCGCCATGCAACCAACATGACGGACCGGCTCGCGGCGCTCGGCACAGTCGTTGCCGCATGGACCTCCGATGCACCCGCCCTCCTCGGCGATTTCCGCACGCTTTACACCGCCGATCCGCTGGTGCTCGACAAGTGGCTCGCCCTCAATGCCACCGCGCCCGACAACGATGTCGTCGAGCGTCTGCGGGCTCTGCTGGCCGATCCCGCTTTCCCGCGCAACAATCCAAACCGGCTGCGCGCGCTCGTCGGCACGTTCGGCATGAACAATCCGACGCAGTTCGCTCGGCCCGACGGCGAGGGGTTCCGCTTCCTCACCTCGTTCGTTGCGGATGTCGACAAGCGCAACCCGCAGGTCGCGGCGCGGGTGCTGACCGCCTTCCGTATCTGACCAAGCCTCGAACCGGGGCGCCGGGCGGCGGCCGAGCGCGCGCTCAGGGACCTGCAAGAATCAACGGAGCTCAGCCGGAACGCGGCCGATATCCTGCAGCGAACCCTCAACGGTTAATGCTTCCTTACCATTGGAAGAATTTTTCACAGTGATTAAGTGATTCAGACGACTCGCACTTTTCGGTGCGCGTGCAGGCCTCGGCGCAAACCGCTCTGGACAATGACAAATCGCCGATTCAATCTCACTCCCGGCGGGGCAAAGTAGCGCGGGTCGTCCCTCCACAATCACTGAATGTGCGGCAGGGCTGGTCGCCGGGTTTCCGGCGCCCGGGCGAGAGGATTCGGCTTGGTCGACCGAGCGACATTCCTGGCCTCGATGACGCGGCTGGCGAAGCAATGCTTCGGTACTGTTCGCGCGCGGCTCACCCCGGTTGCAGCGGCCGTCGCCACCGTTTCGCTGCTTGCCGCCACGCTGTTCGTCATCGTCGATTTCGCCGGCACGGCCGTTGTGAAACCGGCCGCACCGACCGCATCCATTCACCTGGCCCGCGCCGAACCGGCGGCCAACTGGCGCTACACCGGCGCTCCGGCGGCAACGCTCGAAAATAGGGGCGCGGAGGAGCCCGCTACGTCCGGCGTGCTGGCGCGCGGTATCGGCGCGTTCGCACTGGCCTTCATGGCAATCGGCATCGCGATGGCGGGAGCGAAGCCGCTGCCGCCTGCGAGCCAGGGGCATCAGGAGAGCCTGCTGGCGAGCCTCCCCTTCGGTGTCGCCTGCTGGAGCGCCGAGGGACGGCTCACCGCGTGCAACGAGCTGTACCGGACGCGGCTCGGCCACGGCGGCGACCGGCTTCGCCCGGGGGCTTCCTACCAGACCTCGGTGAAAGGTCTGGTCGAAGGCGGGTACATGAGACTCGTCAGCGAGAACGAGAGCAATCGGCTCCTCGAGCTGCATCGCGAGGACGGCTCATGCCTGATGATCGATGAGCGCCCCCTGCGCGATGGTGGCTTCATTACTCTCATCACCGACGTGACCGAGAGCCGGCGCACGCACGACCTGCTCGTTTCAATCCGCGAGGAACAGCGCCAGCTCGCCCGGCGCTACCACGAGGAGAAGCTGAAGGCCGAAGCCGCAAGCCGATCCAAGACCACGTTCCTCGCCCATCTCAGCCACGAAATCCGCACGCCCCTCAACCACATCATCGGATTTGCCGACGTCATGCGGCAGGAGACCTACGGCCCGCTCGGCGAGAAACGCTACCTCGAATACGTCGAGGGCATGCGGGAATCCGGGCAGCAGCTGCTCAATCTCTTCGCCTCGATCCTCGAATTCGCGGAACTCGAAAGCGGGCGGAAGCCGCTCAGTGCCGAGACCTTCGCTGTCGACGATCTCCTTGCGGCCCTGTCACGGCGCTTTGCGGCGCAGGCGCAGCGGGCGGGACTCAGGTTCATGCAAGGTGCGCCCTGTGGCGCACGGCTCCATGGCGACCGTTTCGCGCTGGAACGCATGGCCGGCAACATCATCGAGAACGCGATCCGCTTTACGCCTGCGGGCGGCAAGGTGACGGTCGCGGCGTACGCCGCCGCGGATGGCGTCGTGCTCGAGATCACCGATACGGGCGTCGGCATGGCGGCGGAACGGCTGGCGCAACTGTCGCAGCCTTTTGCCTTCGGCGATTCCGCCTTGGCGCGGCAGCACGGCGGCGCGGGGCTCGGCATCGCGATTGCGCGGGCAATCGCCGAGCTGAGTGGCGGGCGCCTTGCGATCGACAGCCGCCCTGCGCTCGGAACGACGGTCGCGATCTCGCTGCCGCTCGCCGCCGATGCGGGCGTTGCGCAGGACAGGGCAGCCTGACGCTCCGGCCTTCCCGA
>CAYRNE010000338.1:0-3610 GCA_964425245.1 uncultured Devosia sp. | reverse complement strand
GCTGGAGATCGAGTGATGGCAAAGGGATACTGGGTCGTCCATGTCGACGTCACGGACACCGACGCCTATGCGAAGTACCGGGCCTTCGTGCAGCCGTTCCTCGAAGCGAACGGCGGCCGCTTCGTCGTCCGGGGCGGCCAGCATGAGGTGACCGAGGGGAGCGTCAGGCCGCGCACCGTCGTTGTCGAGTTCCCGAGCTACGAGCAGGCCCGACGCGCTTATCATTCGGCTGAGTACAGCGAGGGCAGGAAGCTGCGGACGGCCATCAGCAGTGCGGACTTCGTGATCGTTGAGGGCGTCGCCTAGGCCCGGGATCGCCGGCCGGGTGGACATCGTCCGGCCGATGGCACCAAATTCCGCGGCCCGGCGATGGGGGAGCGCGTGACCGAACTCATCCTGCGGCTTGCCCTGTTCACGGCGCTTCCGGTGCTGCTGGGGGCGGCGATCGTCGTCTTCGACAAGTCGGCTGCCGGGCCAGTGAGGCGGTCGGAAGCGTTCCTTATCCCGCTGTTCCTCGTCGGGCTTGGCGGCAGCGGGGTCTCCGAGTTCATCTCCCAGCTGTTCATTTCCGAGCCGGCTGCCCCTGCGGCCGGGGAGTCGGGCCACGCGTTGCAGGTCCAGGCAGGCTTTGGACACCTCGCCATCGGGCTGCTGGGGGCGGTCGCGGCGCAACGGCGCGACGGTTTTCGCGAAGCGGCGGTCGCCGCTGCCGCCGTGTTCGGCCTCGGCGTTGCGTACGCAGCATTCATCGGCGTCATGGAGACGGACAACTTCGCAGCCGGCGCCGCGCTGAAATCTGTCGCCGCGCTCGTCACGCCCGCCTTGCTGATCTGGTTCCTCATCGCCTTGAGGCGCGCGGAACATGTGGAACCACCGACCATTGTCATCACAAGCTGGATGATTCCGCTGCGGCGCGGATCGGTGTTCGCGGTCGCCGCCGCCGCGATGGCGCTGCCCATCGGTCATGCCACCGGCCAACCGGTCGCCGCCTCGCTCGCGGCGATCGCCGTTTCCGCCGTGGCATTCTGGTGGATCGCCAGCCGCGCGTCCTCGCACCGGGCACCAGCGCCGGCGGGTGTCGAGCGCAACCGCTGAGGAACCCCGGCGCAGCGGCGCCCGTTTCCGTCGAAAGGGAAAAATTGCGGAGGCGGCGATGCCCCAGCTCAATCGCGTTCTGTTCAATGTGCTCTGCCAGGACCTCGAGGCGAGCACACGCTTCTACAGAGCTCTAGTTGATTTCGAGGTGATTTATGAAAGCGACTGGTACGTCGTCCTGTCCCCGCAGGGCCAGGGGAACGTGCAGATCGGCCTTATCGACCAGATGAGCGAGAACACCCCGCGCCACGCCTGGGGCGAGCATTACGGCACCTACCTCACGCTTGTCGTCGAGGACGTGTTCGCGACGCTGGAGCGCGCCCGCGAGCTTGGCGTCGAGGTGATCGAGGACCCCGTCGCGCTTCCCTACGGGCAGACACGGGCACTGATCCGCGATCCCAACGGGCTCGTCATCGACCTCTCGACGCCCACCGAGGCGCTGGCCGAGCGCGGCGATGTTGCCTTCGTCGAGGCGGAGAAAACGACGGCCATCGATCAGCGGCAGGCCGAGGAGAAGCGCGGCCAGACGCTGGCCTAGCCCTGGGCGGCGGTCCTCCGGAAGCGCCGGACGATCCGGCCGTCGATCAGCAGCAGCCCGACGAAGATACCGGCCATGCCGAGCAGGTGCTCGGGGCGGATGGTTTCGCCCAGGATGGTGACGCCGAGGACGATGGCGGAGACGGGCGCTATAAAGGTCACCGTGGTGAAGTTGGTGGCGCCGACCCGCGGCAGAATCCGGTACATGATCAGGAAAGCGACGGTCGTCGCGACGAGGCCGATGCCAAATGCAGAGCCCCACGTCTCGACGCGCGTCACGACCGGCGTGCCCTCGAACAGGAACGCCGCGGCCACAGCGGCGACGGACGCGCCGGAGAGCGCGAGAGTGGCGATGGTCGTCGGATCGATCTTCGCGAAGCGGCGGGTGTAGTTGAGGGTCACCGCATAGCAGAGCGTTGCCAGGAGGCACGCGCCGATGGCCCAGAGCTGGCTCGATCCTCCAGCCTGGAGTGCGGGAAGCGCGAGGATGGCGGCACCTGAAAAGCCCGCCGCGACGCCGAGCGACTTGAGCACCGTCGCCTTTTCCCCGCCGGGCCAGAAATGCGAGACGATCACGGTTGTAATCGGCGTGAGCGCATTGATGATCGCCGCGACGCCGCTCGCGAGGTGTTCCTGGCTCAGCGGGAAGAGGGCGAACGGCATCGCGTAGCCGACAACGCCAAGAAAGAAGAAACCGCCATAGAGCCGAAGATCGCGGGGCAGGGGCTTGCGCAACGCAACGAAGACCGCCCAGCAGCCGACGGCGCCGATGGTGACGCGGAAGGCCGACACCCAGAGCGGGCCGATCTCCCGGATCAGGATTTCGTTGAAGAGGAAGGAGGTGCCCCAGATCGTGCCGAGCAGCACAACCCAGAACCAATCGCGCAGGGCCATGATGGAATGCTCCAAAGGCCGGGAAGCTACGCCCGGCGTACGAGTCGCGTCGAACCGAATTTGACGATGGGTTTGATCAAAACCCGTGATGGATTCGCGCTGGCGGAGATGAACGGCGGCTGAACGCCGTCCGGGGGGAGGCCGTGGGCCTCGAGAATGTTTGAGATCGCTGTCAGCGAACCTGCTCATGCCAACGGTCGAACGGGCCGCTCATGTCTCGACGTCGAGCACCGCCTCGCCCCGCGCGACCATCGCCAGCGCCTCGGGATAGGCGACGTGCTCCTCCTCGAGGATGCGCGCCGAGAGCGTTTCGGCGGTGTCCTCGGGCAGCACGGGCACCCGGCGCTGCAGGATCGCCGGACCGGCGTCGAGGTCGGGCGTGACCCAGTGGACGGTGCAGCCGCTCTCCGTGTCGCCGGCATCGATCGCCTGTTGCTGCGGATTCAGTCCCCGGTGTCGGGGCAGGAGCGAGGGGTGGATGTTCAACATCCGGCCCTGCCAGCGCCTCGCGAAGGGCGTCGAGAGGATGCGCATATAGCCGGCGAGGCAGACGAGGTCGGCGCGCCACGCGTCGAGCACGCCCTGTACATGATCGTCGAAGGCCTCGCGGGACGGGAACTCGCGATGCGGGCGGCTGGCGGTCGGCACGCCCTGGCCCGCGGCGAGCGCGAGGCCGGGCGCCTCCGGCCTGTTGGAAAAGACGCCAACGATTTCAGCCGGATAATCGGGTCTCCTCGCCGCTTCGATGAGCGCGGCCATGTTGGAGCCACGTCCCGAAATGAGGATCGCGACGTGCTTTCGGTTCACAGCGCCAGCGTGCCTTCGAAAGTCACCGCGGCGTCGTCGCGCTCGACGAGCCGCCCGATGACGGCGGCGGATTCGCCGGCGGCGTTCAGATGCTCGATCAAGGACGCGGCCGCCTCGGCCGGAACCACGGCCAGCATGCCGACGCCGCAGTTGAAGGTGCGCAGCATCTCGCGTTCGCCGATGCCGCCCACGCGCGACAGCCAGGCGAAAACCGGCGGCACCCGGATCGCGCCGAGGTCGATCTGCGCGGCGAGCCTTTCGGGCAGCACGCGCGGAA
>CAYRNE010000337.1:0-3623 GCA_964425245.1 uncultured Devosia sp. | reverse complement strand
CCGATCACAGAGGAACTCGCCGAGCGTCCGTGCCTTGGCTGCATCCATTTCCGTTTTCAGCCGATCGATACCCTGCGCGATCTTGCCCTGTTCGTTGTCGCGCCGGTCCGTCTTACGGTTGGATTTGAAGCCGCGCCGCTGGTTGAGATGAAAGAGCGCGCGGCCGACATGGCTGAGCGGCAGTTTTTCGTTCAACGCCCTGAGACGCAGGTTATAGGGGTCGGTCAGCGGCCCGCCGGCGCGCTTTTCATCGGACTGATCAGACGTTTCTCGGAGCAGTGCCTGCTGCGCTGCGCGATCAGTCGGCATCAACCCGAATTCGCCGAGCGTGCGCAGCGTCGCCTTGCGCCGGCGCTTGTAGCGGTCGCGGCGGCGGCGCATGGCCCGCGTGTCGCGGCGCCCCTCGGCGAGGGACGTGCCGGATTTCGGCTCCCGCCCGTCGGCGAAGATTCGCACCCCGACATCGACGATGCCGCTGGGCTCGTTGGTTTGGTGATCAAGCCGGAAGACCGCCCAACCGATCGAATTGGTGCCAAGATCGAAGGCGAAAAGCGTTCGCTGTTTGCTCTGCATCCAAAGTCCCCCGATCCCACTCTGCAAAATACCGGCGCCTGTGCCAACAGTGTTTCCACGCACGCACAGGCGCTGCCAAGCAGTTCAGCGTCAACGGTCTAGCGCAACTATGAGAGCTCAAGCAGCGAAGCTCCTCGGGGTCTTGTGCAGATCCGAGGACTTTACTATTAATCGGCTACTGCTTTAGCAGTTCAGAGAAGGCGGTCTGGCTGTTAACAAGCCTAGACCAGCACCAAATAAGGCCCTCGCCACGGCGGGGGCTTTTCGTTTTGGCCCTGCATGCCGATTGCCGGTGGTTCGCCCTACGGTCATGTCAATGCGCCCCATATTGCCCCCACTGTCTGTCCCTATCACTCTCCGAGCCGCTAGGCGCCTGACTCTGCAAGCGTCGCCGCAGGTATCCACGAAGAACTCGCAGCCCCATTCTTGTGGCAACCACCCACGTTTCGCCGCTCCCAGAACGCTATAATGCCGCCCAACGACAGGCGAGATGGCACGAGACCAGGCGCTTGGTTATCTCAAGTTCCTGACTCTACTTCTTGATTTCGCGACACGTTTAGATGTGCTCATACCCTACGGAGATCCTATAGTGCCTAGTGACACTGCACCCTTCCCATACGTGGATAAACAGACGAGAGTCATTGGGTATGTAAGGGTCTCAACACAGGATCAGGCTTCGGATCTAGACAAGCAGGCGGCGAGGATCAGGGATGAATGTGATCGTCGCGGCCTGACGCCCATCATGATCTATGAAGATGTGGGATCCGCAATGCACCCAGATGCACTTGCCAGGGACGGACTGCGAGGTGCCCTTGATCATGCCCGCCGGGAGCAGCTTCCGTTGGTTGTGACGCACCGGAGCCGTGTTTCCCGGCTTGCCGATGGACCGGAAAGGATCGCTAGAGAGCACGGCGTGTGGATAGTGTGTATTGACGCAGGTTTCGCTCCTGTTTCCGCCGTTCCGACCCCTGCCGGAATGCGCGACCAGCGCTTCGCTGAAAGAGTAGCTGACCGGACGAGGAAAGCTCTTGATGGGCGCAAGGCGAAGCGGGGCGCCTTGGGCAACCCCAACCTCGCGGCCGCCCGCCGAAGCGCAGCGATAGCCAAGATCGTCAAACGCGATGACCTTGTGCGCAAAATCGTTCGCATCCTCCGCCTGAAAGACCCCACGGGAAGACTCCCGGCCCGAGCCGTCGTGGACATCCTTAACGACGAGGGCTTGTTGTCAGGCACTGAGCGCCACTGGACCATGGGCAGCATTCGTCGACCGCTTCGCGCTGCCCGCGAGCAGATCTTGCTTGAGAATGAGGCTTCGGACGAACTGGAGACGAAAGGGTTCAGCTGAGATAGAGCTCGGGTCTGGTAGGCTGGCGCAGCCGGCAGCAGCCGATCGGCAGGCGATCTCAAGGGCCACGCCGAGCGATCCGGCCCGGATGCCAGCAACGCTAGAAAGCTGTGGTCGCGATCTTCGAGGATATGGCTCAGGAATGGCGTAGACGCGCTGAAGGACCGCAAGGGCCTTCCTGACGCGCCTGACGGATTGCGCGCCCTGACGCCATGGTTGAACCAGGGCAGCGTCCGTTGCCTCGGCAGTGTTCGGGCGCGGTGCGAGTGACGGATCGTCTCGGGGAGCAACCCCAAGCAGATTTCCCGGACCTTATCCAAGCGGACTCTCCGATGTCTGCTCAGCCCACGGCGCTTTCGTTCATGCTCTCGAGCACTTCGATCAACTGCTTCGCGCGCGCAAGGTCAAAGACCTGCTCCGGCCCCCGCGGCGCGACATCGGTGAAGGGGCTTTCGTAGAGGAGGCTCGGATCCATCGAGCCTTTCTCGGTGAGGTGGTCGATGATCATCCCGACGAATTCAATCTGATTTGCGGTCGCCTTCGTGTCGGCGAGGAATGCGCTGAATGCTTCGGCAACCGCCGCGCGCTCGAGCCCGACCAGCGAGCGGATGAAGCGACCGAGCCCATTGCTGAGCTTGGCGGCCTCCTCGACCTGTGCTCGATCGCCAACCCCGGCGGTGACCAGCAGGTCTGCGAGCTGCTGGATGTCAAGCGCCGTGAGGGGCTTTCCCCGCCGGAGCTTCTGCAGCGCCAGGTTGTCCTCCTGTTCGAGCAGGAAGTGGCGGGCCTTACGCTTGAAACGGTTGAAGTCGACTGCCCCGAGCTGCGGCAGGTCGACGGTGGCACCGTCGCCGAGTTCGTCCTCGAAGTCGGAAAAGACGAGCCGCTTCTTCGTCTTGTCGATGTGCTGGACGAGGTCGCGCAGACGGAGGCGCACGAGTTCGAGCAGCGGTGCGGTCACGCCCTCCCACCACGGGTCGGTCTGGATCTCGAGGATGAGCTCCTGCTGGCGTGCGACGATAGGGATGGAGAACTGCTCCTCGAGCGCGGCCGCGATGAGGAGCAACTGTTTGCGGTAGCGGTCGAAGCTCTTGCTGCTCCTCAGTAGCGCGAGCTGCAGGTTGAGCATGAGGAGGTCAAAACGCTTCGCTGGTTCGGTGCCGAGCGACCGTTCCGACGGGAGCGGGGCGACCTCGTCCAGCAGCGTGCGGCGGGCATCCTCGCCGATATCCTCCCAGGCGTCGTCGCGATGGAAGCGCTCGACGACACGCCGATGCGGCCGGACCACGAAGTTGTCGAGGTTCATGCCGGCGACGTAATCGCGCAGCGCGGCGAGAGTCTGCGATTTCAGCGCGTCCTCGTCGGCCGGTCCCTCCCTCTCCTCATCCTCGCGGAGGAACGCCTCTGCGTCCTCGGCGAGCCCGGCGAAGTGCTTCTGCTTGGCGCGCTCGTTCAGCTCGCGGACGAGCTCGAGCCGCGCCTCGAACAGCCGTTCCGATAGTCCCTTGCCCGCTGGCGCATCTTTGACCGCCGGGTTCTGCCCGAAGAATTCGAGGTTCTGGCAGAAATCGAAGACATAGAAGCACTCCTTGTCCTTGCCCGGCCCGAACAGGTCCTCGCACAGCCGCGTGCCACGGCCGATGATCTGCCAGAACTTGGTCTTGGAGCGGATCAGCTTGAACAGCACGAGGTTCACCACCTCCGG
>CAYRNE010000336.1:0-3640 GCA_964425245.1 uncultured Devosia sp. | reverse complement strand
TCGGCCGGGTCCTCGACCTGCTCGCAGATGGCGACGCGGTGACCGAGCGCGATCAGCTTTTTGAGATAATCCTGCGCGGCGTGGATCGGCACGCCGCACATCGGGATGTCCTCACCCTGATGCTTGCCGCGCTTGGTAAGGACGATGCCGAGCGCCCGGGACGCGATCTCGGCGTCCTCGAAGAACATCTCGTAAAAATCGCCCATCCGGTAAAAGAGCAGGTAGCCGGGATTGACGGCCTTGATCTCGAGGTACTGCGCCATCATCGGCGTGACCGCGGGCGAGGCGGTTTGCTGCACCGGACCGGGATCGTAAGGCGCTTGGTCGTCCATGGCGGCTTCTTATGGGCGAAGCCGGAAACCTAAGGGGTTTGGCGCCGGATTGGAACCGGGAGGCAGGGATTTCCCCGCGCCGCCGGGATCACGGCCCGAGAACGCGCCGCCACGTCCATTGCGGATCGTAACCGATGAGGCGGCGGGCCTTCTCGATCGAGATGAGCGTCTCGTGCTCGCCGGTGCCGGGCCTCAGCGTACAGCCCGGAAAGGCCTCGGCGACGAGCTCCGCATTGGTCTGCCGCATGATCGTGTCGGGGGCGGCGATGGTCATCGCCTCGGCGCCGGAAACCGCCGCCGTCAGTGCCTTTACGCAGGCATCGGCCACGTCGCGCGCATCGACATAGCCCCAGAGATTGAACATGCGCGACCGGGGATCGTCCCAGAAGGACGGAACTTTCTCGTAGCCGGTGACGTGGCCGGGCGTGTCGTAGAAGATGTTGGAGAATCGGAGCCCGATGAAATCGACGCCGTAGCGCCGATGCATGTGACGGGCGAGGTCCTCGGTCACGGCCTTGCTGATGCCATAGGAGCCCGTCGGGATCGGCGGATCGTCATCGCTCGTCGGCAGCACCCTGGGCTGTACCTTGTCGAAGGGGAAGCCGAGAACCGTTTCCGATGATGCCCAGACCACCCGCTTCATGCCGAGGAAGCATGCTGCCTGGAACACGTTGTAGGCGATCAGGGTATTGACGTGAAACCGGGCGGCCCCCGAGACGTGGTTCCAGTCAGGCTCGCCGTTGGCGGCAAGCTGCACGGCGGCGTCGTGGCCGTGCAAGGCGGCGAAGGTCTGACCATAATCGGTGAGATCGGCGCGAATGAAGCCAGGCCGCTCAATCCCCCCGGGGATCGCCCGGTCGATATTCGTGACCTCGTGCCCGGCCTTCTCAAGGGCAGCGATCACCACGGGGCCGACGCCGCGGTCCCACGAACCCGTGCCACCCGTCACTGCGACTTTCATATCGGCGCCCCTAGTATCTGTCGGTTGCGTGCCGCACCGGCCGATAGACGAAATCGGCAAAGGCCGCTTCGCGCGCGGTGCCGTTGAGATCGGAACAGGCCATGCCGACGAAGCCGCCGGTGAAATTGCCGTGCTCGCCGTGCGGTCCGGCCTCGTCGGAAATGAGCGAGGCATCGAGCGGACCGCCGACCGGCTGCCAGTTGCCGCCCGCCCCGGCGGCGTAGAAGAACTGCAGCACCGGCCCGCGGACCTCGAGCTTCAGCCGCACCGGCCCCTCCGGGGGCAGCGGCACGGGATCGGCCGGGTAGACGAGGTTGCCGTCGGGAAAGGTCGCGGGCGAGCTCATCACCAGCAGTTCGCGACTGCCGTCCGAATGGGCGGAGACCGTGAGGTAGTGGAAGTTGTAGCGGCTATAGTAGTGCGTGAGGCCGGCGAATTGGCGTTCGTCGGTCGGCGAAAACTCGAGCGTCACCTCGGCGTCGAAGGAGAAGTGGGTCACGCGGCGCGCGACCAGCGCCTGCTCGAACCAGGAGCCGATGGATTCGCGGCCGATCAGCGTGAGCCTGCCGCCGCCCGATCTGAAGATGCGGCCGGCATCGGGCGTCCTGAGCCACTGGAAGTCCTTGTGGAGCGCGCGCTCGAACCCATAGCGCCGCTCGCGCCAGTATTCGGTCTCGTCGCGCGTGCCGGGCAGGTCGACCGCGAGCGAGGGCACCGGACCGTTCTTCACCCAGAGCCAGCCGTCGTCGCGCCACTCTGCCTCCTGGATGCCGGTTTCGCGGCCGAGGACGCAGCGCCGGTAGTGACCGGTCGGGCGGCCCATCAGATGCACGATGTAGGTGCGCCCGTCGGGCGTCTCGACGATGTCGCCATGACCTGCTCGCTGCACCTCGTTGAAGGGTGCGTCCTTGGCCGTGACGATGTGCTTTTCCGGATGGAGCTCGTAGGGCCCCTCGATGCTGCGCGAGCGGGCGAACGTGCAGGCATGCTCGTAGCCCGTGCCGCCCTCGGCGGTGAGAAGATAGTACCAGCCGTGGCGCGTGGCGAGGTGAGGTCCCTCGACGAGCTTGAGGTCGGTGCCCTCGAAGATGTTCCTGCGCTCGCCCACGAGCTTTTGCGCCACCGGGTCGTACTCCTGGAGCGCGATCCCGGCGAAGGTCAGGGGCCGCGGGCGGTGGTCCCAGAGCATGTTGAGGAACCACTTCCGCCCGTCATCATCGTGAAAGAGCGAGGGATCGAAGCCCGATGAATTGATGTAGACGGGATCGGACCACGGCCCTTCGATGGCGGGCGCGGTGACGATGTAATTGTGCGCGTCCTTGAACGAGCCTTCCTTGCGCTTGACGTCGGTATAGACCAGCCAGAACTGCTCGCCGTCGTGGCTGAGGCACGGGGCCCAGATGCCGCACGAGTCCGGATCGCCGCGCATGTCGAGCTGGCTTTTCCGGCTCAGCGGACGGGTGACCAGATCCCAATTGGCGAGATCGCGCGAGTGATGGATCTGGACGCCCGGATACCACTCGAAGGTCGAGGTCGCGATGTAATAATCCTCGCCTACCCGGACGATCGATGGGTCGGGGTTGAAGCCGGGGAGGATTGGATTGGTGACGAGGGGCATGGTGTTCCTGCGGGAGTGGGTGGCGAATGGCTGACGCGAGCGGGGCGGGGGCCGGTCGGGCGCCCGTTCCCCGATTTGCTACGCGCTACCCGCCACGCGCTCGCCTCACACAAACCGGTTGACGAGGTTCTCGAGGAACTCCTGCTGGCCCGACCGCGGCTCGGGATTTATGTTGTTCTTGATCACACGGTTCGAGATCTGCTCGAGCGTGCGCTTGCCCTGCAGCATCGCCTTGGCCTCGCGCTCGCTCCAGCCGGCATAGCGATCCTCGCGCAGCTTCTCGAAGGTCCCGTCCTCGAGGATTGCCGCTGCCGCCTTGAGGCCGCGCGCCAGCGTATCGAGACCGCCGACATGGGCATAGACCAGATCGGCCGGAACGAGCGACTGGCGCCGCACCTTGGCGTCGAAGTTGAAGCCGCCGTTGCCGAGGCCGCCGTTCTTGAGGATTTCGATGAAGGCGAGGGTCATCTCGCCCGGATTGTTGGGGAACTGGTCGGTATCCCAGCCACTTTGCAGGTCGTTGCGGTTGGCGTCGACCGAGCCGAGGATGCCGAGGCAGCGGGCAAGGTGCAGCTCGTGCTCGAAGCTGTGGCCGGCGAGGAAGGCATGGCCGACCTCGATGTTGACCTTCACCTCCTTCTCGAGCCCATAGGCCTTCAGGAACCCGTAGACCGTCGCGACGTCGAAATCGTACTGGTGCTTCGAGGGTTCCTGCGGCTTGGGCTCGAT
>CAYRNE010000335.1:0-3655 GCA_964425245.1 uncultured Devosia sp. | reverse complement strand
ATTTGCCGGTCGCAATCGACCCGGTGAGCCCGATCCGCAGCATCAGAGCGTCGCCTCGAGCCTGCGGCGCAGATCGGCCGTCACCTCTGGGCGCACGCCGAACCAGGCCTCGAATCCGGGCACGGCCTGGTGGAGCAGCATGCCGAGCCCGTCGACGGTCCTGAGCCCCAGGGCCCTCGCCTCGGCAAGCAGCGGTGTTTCGAGCGGCACATAGACGACATCGGTGACGAGCGCCGACTTCGGCAGCCGATCGAGCGGCAGGTTCTCGAAGCGCGTGCCATGCATACCGACGGTCGACGTGTTGACGAGCAGCCCCGCCGTCGGGGCGTATCGCGAGAAGACAGCAAGCGGACCGGGCACGACCCTGCCGCCGAATTCCGCCGCAAGCGAGCGGGCCCTCTCTTCGGTGCGATTGAGGAGCGCAATCGTTCCGGGGATGCGGATCTTCAGCGCGCTGACCACCGCCCGGGCGGCGCCGCCTGCACCGAGCACAATGGCGTTTTCGATCCCCTCGTCCCAGCCCGGCGCCGAGGCGTCGAGATTGGCCTCGAAGCCATAGAGGTCGGTGTTCATGCCGTGGATCATCGGCCCCTCGCTTGAAGGCTGCGTCCAGAGCGTGTTCGTCGCCTCGATGTGCCAGGTATCGACGTCGTGCGTGTCGCAAAGCGCGAACACGGCCTCCTTGTGTGGCACCGTCACATTGCCGCCGACGAATTCGCCGGACCGCAGCCGATCGAGGAACGATGCGAGTTCCGCAGGCGCCACGTCGATCGCCTCGTAGCTCCCCGCGATACCGTGCTCGGCAAGCCAGTGGCCGTGGATCAGCGGCGAGCGCGAGTGGGCGATCGGGTGGCCGATAACGAAGGCGCGTTTCACGTGAATCCTTCCAGCGTCTCGGTCGCATGTCGGCGCAGCGCACCGAGAAGCGGCAGAAGCGGCAGCCCGAGGATGGCAAAATAGTCGCCCCTGATCTTCTCGAACAGCTGAATCGAGGGCCCTTCCAGCCGGTAGGCGCCGGCCGATCCGAGGGCCGCCCGGCCTTCTGCGGCAAGCGCAGCATCACGCTCGGCATCGGTGAAACGCCGCATGGTGAGTTCGGCGTTCTCCGCATGCGACCAGACCAGCCTGTCCTCGTGCGCAAGGGCAACGGCGGTATGGAGCCTGTGCGTCCTGCCGCGCAGCGCATCGAGCCGCTCCCGCGCGGCGTCGAGGCTTTCCGGCTTATGCAGGATCGCCCCATCGAGCTCGAGGATTTGGTCCGCGCCGACGACGGTGCCGCCGCTCACCGCGAGCGCCTTGGCCTCAGCGAGCCCCAGCGCCACGGCTTCGGGAGTGGCGCCGTTCACAACCAGCCCGGCCTCGATTTCACGCTCGTTGACTCGCGCGGGAACGGCTTCGACAGCGATTCCCGCCTGCCTGAGCAAGGCGCTCCGGATCGGGCTCGAGGACGCAAGGATCATCATCGCGCCGGTTTTCCACACTGTCCTTGATTGCTCAAGCGTCGCCGGGTGGAGAACCTGCCGGCGACAGACCGGTCGGCAGGTTCTCCCCGCTGGCTTTCCGGCCATGCACAGGCAGGCCAAGCAAGGGTTAATGAAGTGTTAACGGGGGAATCGTGGACAACCTCAGTCAAGCCGGGTCGCGTCGATCCACAGCGCCGTTAACGGTTCTTCAACCACTGGGGCATGGTTAACGACCGGTGAATCGTGGAGTTCGGCGGAGTTCTCCACACTGCGCCCATAGAGACCGTTAACAGTTCGTTAACGCATCCGCCTGTGCCGCTTTGCCGCCGCACCCCGCGTTGTGGGCCCTGGTGAATTCATGCAAAACACCGCCATGATAATGATGAAAAAGAATCCAGATTCTTGTTTCTGGACCCGACGGTGAGCGCTTTGCCCATGGCGAAGCCGCTCATCGAGACGATCCGGGGTAGGCGCCAGGAACGGCCGCCGATCTGGATCATGCGGCAGGCGGGCCGTTACCTGCCCGAGTACCGAGAAGCGAGGGAGAGAGCCGGCAGCTTTCTCGACCTCTGTTACACGCCGCTGCTCGCTGCCGAGGTGACCCTGCAGCCGCTCAGGCGCTTCGACCTCGATGCGGCGATTCTCTTTTCGGACATCCTCGTTGTTCCCCATGCGCTCGGGCGCGAGGTGACGTTCGAAACGGGGGAGGGTCCGCGGCTCCCTCCGCTCGAGGCAGAGGAAATCGCGGCGCTCGATCCCGACGGCATTGCCGAAAGGCTTTCCCCCGCACTCGAGACGCTCGACCGGACGAGATCCGCGTTGGCTCCGGAAAAGGCCCTGATCGGTTTTTGCGGATCGCCCTGGACCGTCGCGACCTACATGATCGCCGGACGGGGCTCGCCGGACCAGGCCGAGGCCCGCCGTTTTGCGCTCCGCGAACCCGAGGCTTTCCGCCGGCTCCTCGAGGTGCTGGTCGAGGCCAGCGCGCGCTATCTCGTCGCCCAGTTCGAGGCCGGTGCGGATGTCGTCCAGCTCTTTGAGAGCTGGGCCGCGAATCTCGACGAGCGGTGCTTTGAGGATTGGGTGATCGAGCCCAACCGGCGCATTGTCGAACGGGTGCGATCGGCGATTCCCGATGCGCCGATCATCGGCTTTCCCCGCGGGGCGGGGTTCATGCTGGGAAGGTATGCGAAGGAGACGGCCGTCAGTGCGATAGGGCTCGATTCGATGGTGCCGCTCGCCAATGCGAACAGCGTCGTGCCGCAGGAGCTCGCCGTGCAGGGCAACCTCGATCCGCTGCGGCTTGCAGTCGGCGGCAAAGCGATGGAAGAGCGCACGCGCGAGATCATCGCCGCGTTCGCGGGAAGACCCCATGTCTTCAACCTGGGGCACGGGATCGTGCCCGAGACGCCGGTCGAGAACGTCGCCCGGCTGATCGAGATCGTCAAAGGGAACTAGCGATGGAGTGGGTCAAGGCGGCGCATGTCATTTCGGTGATCGCCTGGATGGCGGGGATGCTCTACCTGCCGCGGCTCTACGTCTATCATGCCGATGCGCAGAAGGGCTCGATCCAGTCCGAGACGTTCAAGATCATGGAGCGGCGTCTGCTGCGCGGCATCATCAACCCCGCAATGATCCTGACCTTCGTCTTCGGGCTTTGGATGATCTTTGCCGGCATGGTTGATTGGTCGGAGGGCTGGCCCTATCTCAAGGCGGCGGCGGTGCTCGCGCTGGGCGCCTTTCACGGCTATCTCTCCCGATGGCGGCGCGATTTCGCCGAGGACCGGAACACCCGCCCGGCGAAGTTCTACCGCATGGTCAACGAAGTCCCGACGGTGCTGATGATCATCGTCGTGGTCGCGGTGATCGCGCGGCCGTTCTGACCGTTCCGCGGTAAACCGCTTCACGCGGTTGCAGCCCGGCCCCGGGCCCAGTTTCTCGCTTGAATGTGACCGGCCCAACCGCTATCTAGACGGCCTCACCCGACGATTCCGGCGTCTCCCGACGGCCGTGGCGGTGAGCCCCTCCCCTTCCGACCGACATCCCCAAAGGCCATCCTGCAATGGAAAACATGAAGCTCAGCGAGCTCAAGGCGAAGAATCCCGCCGAGCTTCTGGAATTCGCCGAGAACTACGAGATCGAGAACGCATCGACCATGCGCAAGCAGGAGTTGATGTTCGCCACGCTGAAGC
>CAYRNE010000334.1:0-3659 GCA_964425245.1 uncultured Devosia sp. | reverse complement strand
TGCTGTCGACGGGCGATCCCTCCTACTTCGTGCTCCCCTGCCTTGCCCTCGGCGCGGATCGCCTGCACCGAGCGGTGGAGATGCGGGCCGGCCTCGGCGTGGACGGTGATGATGTCCGCCCCGGCGCGCGCGAAGGCCGCGATGTAGGGATCGGCCGGCGCGATCATCAGGTGGACGTCGAGCGGCTTTTTGGTCAGCGGCCTGAGCGCGGCGACGACGTGCGGTCCCATGGTAATGTTGGGCACGAAATGCCCGTCCATGACGTCGATGTGGATCATGTCCGCGCCGGCGTCGTCGGCGGCTTGTACCTCCTCGCCCAGCCGCGCGAAGTCGGCCGAGAGAATGGACGGCGCGATGCGGATCGTCTGGCCGGGCATCGAATGAGTCCTCGGGAAACGCCGCTGGTCCTTAGCGGGCGGGCGGGGCCGCGGCAAGGGGCGGGTCACAACGCCGGGAGTGGCGTGTAACCGCATTGCCTTCGGCGCGCGGCGCTATATGAACGCGGAGCATGGAAGGGTTTTCGTTTCCGCTGGTGTTCGGGGCCGGGGTCATCAGCTTCCTGAGCCCGTGCGTGCTGCCGCTGGTGCCGCCCTATCTCACCTATATGAGCGGGGCGAGCTTCGACCAGTTGCGCGCCGACGGCGCCACGGCCGGTGTGGTCTGGCGGAGAAGCGTCCTCACAGCGCTGTTCTTCATCCTCGGCTTTTCGGTCGTCTTCGTCATCTTCGGCGCCACGGCGACGGCCCTCGGCCAGGCGTTCCGTCAGGCGCTGCCGGTGATCATGCCGATTGCCGGCCTCTTCATCATCGCGATGGGGTTGCATTTCCTCGGCGTCTTCCGGATCGGCCTGCTGGACCGGCAATTCCGGCATCAGGGACCGAACGTCGCGAGCGGCCCGCTCGGCGGGTTCCTCCTCGGCCTCGCTTTCGCCGTGGGCTGGACGCCGTGTATCGGCCCGGTGCTGGCGGCGGTTCTGTCGGTCGCGGCGGCCGAGGAGACGGCGCTCGACGGCGCGGCGCTGCTCGCGATCTACTCGATGGGGCTCGGCGTGCCGTTCCTGCTCGCCGGTATCGCGATCGGGCCGTTCCTCACGTTCTTCGACAGTTTCCGCAGGCACCTCGGTACCGTCGAGAGGGTGATGGGCGTGCTGCTGATCCTGACCGGCCTGCTATTCGTAAGCGGCCAGTTCACCCGTATTTCCTACTGGTTCTACGAATCATTCCCCGTGCTCCAGCAGTTCGGGTAAGGCCTGGCAGCCCAGGCCGCGCGGCCGGGTCGGTCTGGCCCTCAGCGGATCACGAGGACCGGAACCGTGGTACTGACCAGCACTTCAGATGTCTGACTGCCGAGCAGAACCTTCTGGATGCCGCGCCGCCCGTGCGAGGACATGACGATCAGGTCACAGCCCCGGAGTTTGGCGGTCCTGACGATGGCCTCGGCCGGAACGTTGTCGGTTTCGCGAACGACCTCCACGGCAAGCCCGAGACCGGCGGTCCGCTCCTTGAGCGGGTTGACAATACCGGCCAGGTGCTCGCGCTGCTGGAGTTCGTACTGACCCAGCGGGTCGCGGACGCCTGCCCGGGCTGCCGCTTCGATGGCGCCACGGGGCAGCGGCTCGGTGACGGTCAGGATGGTCACCGCAGCCCCCAGCTTCGCGGCAAGCTCGAGGCCGTGTTCGGCGCCCTTCTGGGCGAGTTCCGAGCCGTCGGTGGCGATCAGAATGTGCTTGTACATGGGTCCTGCATTATTCGTGGCCCGTCGCTGGCCGACAGCGTAGCACAACAAGATGCCGCCTGGCATCGTTGCAGCCAGCGCTAGATGAGCCGCAGGCCCTTGAGGCTCGCGTGGCCGGACTTGCCGATGATGATGTGGTCGTGGACGGTGATGTTGAGCGGGCGCGCCGTGTCGTTGATCTGCCGCGTCATCTGCACGTCGGCCGAAGAGGGCGAGGGGTCGCCCGAGGGGTGATTGTGGACGAGGATGAGGGCGGTTGCGCCCAACTCCAGGGCCCGCTTGATCACCTCGCGCGGATAGACGGGGGTGTGATCGACGGTGCCCGTCTGCTGGACCTCGTCCGCAATCAGCCGGTTTTTCTTGTCGAGAAAGAGGATGCGGAACTGCTCCTTGCCCTCGAAGGCCATCGCGGCGCGGCAATAATCGAGGAGCGCCGCCCAGGAGCCCAGGATCGGCAGGTCGCGATCGACGCGGTCGCGGGCGAAGCGTTGCGCGGCGGCCTGGATGATCTTGAGGTTCGTGGCGGAAATCTCCCCGAGACCCTCGATTCGCGCGAGTTGCGCCTCTGGCGCCGCGAGCACGCCCGAGAAGGTCTTGAACCGGGAGAGGAGGCGTTTGGCGATGGCCTTGGTGTCCCGGCGTGGCAGGATCAGATGCAGCAGCAGCTCGAGCAGCTCGTAGTCTTCGAGCCCCTGTTCCCCGAGCTTGAGGAAGCGCTGCCGGGCGCGCTCGCGGTGGCCTTCGTTGGGGTTGGACGGCGCATCCGCCAGTCCGCCCGGTTCTGCGCCCCCGCCCCCCGGCACGGGCCTATTTCCGGGCCGCCAGTGGATTGAAGAGGCCGCGCGGCGAAGCGGTGAAGATTTCGCAGCCCGTCTCGGTGATGCCGATCGAATGCTCGGCCTGCGCGGACAGCGACCGGTCGCGCGTCACGGCCGTCCACCCGTCGGAGAGGATTTTGACGTTCGGCTTGCCGAGGTTGATCATCGGCTCGATGGTGAAGATCATCCCCGGTTTGAGCTCGACGCCGGTACCCGGCGTGCCGAAGTGCATGATGTTCGGCTCGTCGTGGAACAGCTGGCCGAGGCCGTGGCCGACGAAATCGCGAACCACGCTCGTTCGCTCGGCCTCCGCATGGGCCTGGATGGCCGCGCCGATGTCGCCGGTCGTGTTGCCGGCCCTCGCCGCCGAGATGCCGGCCTCGATGCACTCGTAGGTCACCTCGATCAGGCGCTCCGCCTTCCGCGAAATCTCGCCCACCGGATACATGCGCGAGGAATCGCCGTACCAGCCGTCGACAATGAGGGTGAGGTCGATATTGACGATGTCGCCCTCGCGCAGCGGCCGCTCGTCCGGGATACCGTGGCAGACGACGTGATTGATCGATGTGCAGGTCGAGTGGCGGTACCCCTTGTAAAAGAGTGTCGCCGGAATGGCGCCGTGGTCGCGGGCGAACTCGTAGGCCAGCCGATCCAGCGCGGCGGTGGTGACGCCCGGCTGCACATGATCGACCAGCAGGTCCAGCGCCTCTGCAGTGAGCCGTCCGGCCTTGCGCATGGCCGCGAACCCCGCCTCGCCATGAATCGGGATGACCCCGGCCGTCCGGCGGGCCTTCGTTTGCGCTTCTACGTAGGTGACCATCTGTAACTCCACTGATCCCGAAAGTAGTGCGGGGACCGGCGCATGGAAAGAGCCCCGCCCGCCCGGAAATTCACCGACAGACGACGGCCGCAGGAGCTGTTGGCGAAACGGCCGCGATTGCTTGACGTTTGGCGTCGCCCGGGGCAATGCAGGAGCCCCCGCCGTACCTCACGGGCAGCCATGTCGTCCACCGAATCCGTCACTGCCGGGCTCCTCGTCATCGGCGACGAGATCCTCTCGGGCCGCACCAGGGACGTGAACATCGCAACCACCGCCCAGTTCTGCAC
>CAYRNE010000333.1:0-3662 GCA_964425245.1 uncultured Devosia sp. | reverse complement strand
CGTCTACAAGGCGGCCGACGAGCCGTGGCGGCATGCGCGCCGCAATCTCGGGCTTATGATGCGCGAGGGGCTTCTCAAGGAGAATATCGACGGGGAAGCGCTGCAATGGGCGCAGAAGCGCCTCGCCAACCGGCCCGAGAATCGCCGCATCCTGATGGTGATTTCGGACGGTGCGCCCGTCGACGACTCGACGCAGTCGGTGAACGCGGGGAACTATCTCGAGGCCCATCTGCGCCAGGTGATCGAGGAAATCGAGATGCGTTCTAGCATTCAGCTCGTCGCCATCGGCATCGGCCACGACGTGACGCGCTACTACCGCCGCGCCGTGACCCTGCTCGATGCCGAAGAGCTGGCGGGTGCGCTGACCGACGAGCTTGCCGCCCTTTTCGATGAGGAACCGCCGGGCGAATACCGGCGGAGCCGCTACGCATGACGTGGCGGGCGACGCTGGCTGGCGGCCTGCTGGCGACAAGCGCCGCGGCAGCCCTGCTCGTCTTCGGCAGCCTCTCCCCCTGGCTCGCGCTCGCCGAGGACGAAACCGTGACCGCTGTCCAGGTGACCACCTTCATGGGGGCCGAGATCGGCGAACCGGTGCAGAAGCTCGTCTGGCGCGGTGGCGTGCAGCTCCACGGCTCTTCCGATGCGTTCGGCGGGCTCTCCGGCATCGGCTTCACCGGCGCAGACGGCCGACTCGTCATGGTGACCGACCGCGGCTATTTCGTTTCGGGCCAGCTCATCTACGACGACAGGGCCGCTCCGCTGAGCCTCGTGGGCGTGACGCTCGAGCCGATCCGCAATTCGCGCGGCGCCAACCTGCCGCGGCCCTTCACGCGGGACGCCGAGGCGCTGGCGGTGATCGAGCGGAACGGCATCGCCGCCGCCGTACGGGTGGGATTCGAGAACCTGACCCGTGTCGCCGACTTCGAGCTGATCGACGGCCGCCCGGACGGGCCGGCGCGCGAGGTCGAGATTCCGGGCTGGCTGACCGACACGCGCACCAACGAATCGCTCGAGGCGGTCTGCATCGCCCCGCCCGCCTCGCCTGTCGCGGGCTCGACGCTGCTCTTGACCGAGGGCGTGCTCGACGACGATGGCCTCCATGCCGCGTGGCTGCTGGGCGTCAACGATCGCGGGCCGCTGAGCTACGCCTCCCACAGCGGCACCGATCCGACCGATTGCGCCTTCCTGCCCAACGGCGACCTGCTCGTCCTCGAGCGCGGGATCGCGCTCCTGAGCTTCCACATGCGGCTGAAGCGCGTTCCGGCGGCCGATGTGCGCCCCGGCGCCCACATGCAGGGCGAGATCCTGCTCGAAACGACGGGCAGCGATATCGACAACATGGAGGGGGTCGCGGTTCACACCGCGCCCGACGGCTCGACCCGTATCACCATCATTTCCGACAACAATTTCAACGACTGGGAACGCAACCTGCTGCTGGAGTTCAGCCTGCCGGACTGAGGCAGGCGTCTCAGGCCCGCGCCACGCCCGCCCGGTCCGCCAAGACTCGCAAGAGCGCACCGTAGGGTGCAAGGAGCAGCCCCGCGAGCACCAGCTTCACGAGGAAGTCGCCGGCCGCGAGCGATACCCAGAGTTCGACCTCGGCGCCAACGCCAAGCAAGGGCGCCGCAGCGGTGAGCGAGCCGTCCTCGCGGCCGAACATCGTGTCCAGCACCGCAAACGGCGCGGAGAAGGCGAGCCCGAAAAAGAGGATCGTGTCGAGGGCCGAGCTTACGAGGGACGAGAAGAGCGGCGCATGCCACCAGGCGCTGCGCCGCAGCCGGTCGAAGATCGTGATATCGAGAAACTGCGCGACGAGGAACGCCGTGCCCGAAGCGATGGCGATGCGCGGGGTCGCGAGCCAGATCGAGAGCACGACCGCCACGGCGAAGCCTGCGATCACGGCGAGCCGCGCGAGGCGGGGGCCGAAATTGCGGTTGGTGAGATCGGTGACGAGGAAGGCGCACGGGTAGGAGAAGGCGCCCCAGGTGAGGATGTCCCCGAGATCGATCGGGCCGACCGTCAGGGCAACGGGGAACTGGACGAGAACGTTGGACGCGGCGATGACCGCGACCATGGCGGCAACCGCCACGAGAAAACGAGCGAGCACGGGTCATGCACCTCTGTCTGACCGCGGGCCGGCAGGAGACCGGGGCGGCGATGCGGGTTCTAGCGCCGGAAAGCGGAAATGAAAATGCCCGCGTCGCGCGGGCATCTCCCGGACTGCGATGGGGTTGTGCGGGGCGTCAGGCCGCGGCAAGCGCAGCGCGGATTTCGCGCTTGAGGCTCTGCACGTTCGGCGACAGGTCGTCGTCGCTGGCCTTGAGCAGAAAGGCGTCGAGCCCGCCGCGATGCTCGACCGAGCGCAGGGCGTGGGCCGACACGCGCAACTTGACCGAACGGCCGAGCGCTTCGGACATCAGCGTCACGTTGACAAGGTTGGGAATGAACCGCCGGCGCGTGCGGTTGACCGCGTGGCTCACGTTGTTGCCGGTCATGACGCCCTTACCGGTGAGTTCGCAGCGGCGTGCCATCTGTCGTCGTCCTGTTGCAAAAGCGGGCCGCCAGCCGGGCAACCGCCCGCCGACAGCCGACACTGTCTGGAAAATCGTGGGTTCCATAAAGAATGCCCGCTCCCGCGTCAAGCTGAGAGGCCTGTCCGGGGGGCGCATTCCGCTTGCGCCCCCCGGCCGTCCGCGGCATTTTCGATCGCTCATGATTCGCCCCGGCCGTCCGCGGATGTGAGGACTCCTTGCCGTTGTTGCGCTTTCCGAAGCCGTTGATCGCCCTCGCCGTTGCGCTCGGCCTCTCGCCCGGCGCCATGGCGGCCGGTGTCGAGGCGACGGCGAGCTACGCGGTGAGCCTCGGCGGCACGCATATCGCCAATGTCGACATCCGGCTGACCGACAACGGCAGCCGCTACGCCATGGCGCTCAACGCCCGGATTTCGGGCCTCGCCTCGATCGTCGCGAGCGGCACCGCCAGGGTCCAGTCCGCCGGGCGGTCGACCGGCACGGGGCTTGTCTCCGAGAAGTTCGACCTTCTGACCCGCGCGCAGGGCGAGGATTTTACCGTCGCCATCGAATATGCCCAGAGGGACGTCACCGCGTTCGTCGTGACCCCGCCGATCCTCAACAACATCGACCGGGTGGCACTCGAGCGGAAGCACCTGCGCGGCGTCAACGACATGATGGCGGCGTTCGTCCTCAAGGGCGGAAAGTTCGACCGGTCGATCTGCGACCGCAAGCTCCAGGTCTTCACCGGGGTCGAGCGTTTCAACCTTTCGATGAGCTTTGCGCGCGAGGAAACGGCGACCAGCAAGCGCACGGGCTACCAGGGCCAGCTGGTCCTCTGCTCGCTGCGCTATACGCCGGTTTCGGGGCATTACACGACGTCCGAAATGACGAACTACCTCCAGCAGAGCGACCGGATATTGGTGTGGTTCGCGCCGCTCGCGGCTCCGGGTTATTTCATCCCCTATCGCGCGCTGCTCGCGACCGGAGCCGGCGATCTCTCGATCGTTCTGACCGACCTCAGGCAATAGACCCGACGCCCTTGACGCGGCGCCCGGCCCTCAGGCGGCGCGCATCTCCTCGAGATAGGCCGAGACCGTCGCCGGGTCGACGTTACGCTCGATGAACGCCTTGCCGATGCCGCGGGTCAGG
>CAYRNE010000332.1:0-3668 GCA_964425245.1 uncultured Devosia sp. | reverse complement strand
ATCCATGGCGCCGTCGGCCTTGTCGGCTCCGACGAGCGTATGCATCTCGTCGATGAACAGGATGATCTGCCCGTCCGACGCGCTGATCTCGTTGAGCACCGCCTTGAGCCGCTCCTCGAACTCGCCGCGATACTTCGCGCCGGCGATCAGGGCACCCATGTCGAGCGCCATCAGCGACTTGCGCTTCAGGCTCTCCGGCACGTCGCCGTTGACGATGCGGATCGCGAGGCCCTCTGCGATCGCGGTCTTGCCCACGCCGGGCTCGCCGATGAGGACCGGGTTGTTCTTCGTCCGGCGGCTCAGCACCTGGATGGTGCGGCGGATCTCCTCGTCGCGGCCGATGACCGGATCGAGCTTGCCGTCGCGCACCGCCTGCGTGAGATCGCGCGCATACTTTTTGAGTGCGTCGTAGGTTTGCTCGGCGGAAGCCGAGTCTGCGGTGCGGCCCTTGCGGATTTCGTTGATCGCGTCGTTGAGCGCCTGCGGCGTGACGCCCGCCGAGGCGAGGATCTTGCCCGCGTCCGCATCCTTCTCGACGACGAGCGCAAGGAGGAGCCGCTCGACGGTGACGAAGGAATCGCCGGCCTTCTGCGCCGCGCTTTCGGCGGTCTCGAAGACCCGCGCCAGTTCTCGGCTGAGGTAAAGCTGGGAGCCCCCGCCCGAAACCTTGGGGATTCGGTTAAGCGCCGCCTCGAGCTCGGCGCGCGCCACCTTGGGGTTGCCGCCTGCCCGCTCGATGAGGCCGGAGGCCATGCCTTCACGGTCGTCGAGGAGCACCTTGAGCAGGTGCAGGGGCGAAAACTGCTGGTGGCCCTGGCCGAGGGCATAGGTCTGGGCGCTCTGGATGAAGCCCTGCGACCGCTCGGTGTACTTCTCGATGTTCATTCAACTCTCCTCGTCGCACGCCTGCCCGCCCGCGAAGGCACGGGTCCGGCGCCTGAAGTGTCGATCCGAAGCACAGCACGGAGTGTGGTCCCGGGCCTTGCCCCTTATCAAGCCCGGACGCCCGCTGGGCGGCACATCCGATGCCGTGAAGAGATATGGGAGCAAATTCGAAAAGCAAAAGGCCGGGTCACGACCCGGCCTTTGAATTTTAGCGCTGCCCTCCGAGGCTACTCGGCGGCCGTATTGCTCGCTGTAAGGAAGGCCGGAAGCTCGCCGACATCGGGCTGCGGCGCGCCGGCGGGGTCAGCGCCCTGCTGCTCGCCCTGCCCGCCCCGGCCCCTGCGACGCCCGCGCCGGTCGCGGTGACGGCGCGGCAACTCGCCGTCCGCCTGGCCGTCTGGGTCATCGCCCGCGGCCTCGCCCCCCTGGGCTTCGGCCGCCTCGCCCTCGGAAGGCTGCTGGTCGTTACCCTGGGCCTGCTGCTGCGGCTGCTGCTGGATCCGGTTCGCGGCCGGCTCGGGAAGCGAGAAGCGGTCGTTGATGGGCGGGAAATCGTCGTCCTCGTCCTCGGCCTCCGCCTGCCCGGCAACCTGGTCCGGACGTGGCTGCATCTGCGCCTGAGCAGCCGACACGATACGGAAATAGTGCTCTGCATGCTGCAGGTAGTTCTCGGCCATGACGCTGTCGCCGGAGGCCTGCGCATCGCGGGCAAGCTGCACGTATTTCTCGGCGACATGGGCGGCGTTGCCGCGCACCTTCACGTCCGGGCCGTTGCTCTCGTAATTGCGGCTGAGCGGATTGAGATGCTTGCGCCCGCCGTTGTTGTTCCGGCCGCGGGACCGGTTCTTGTTACTCTGCTGATTGGGTCTCATGGTTTCGTTTCAAGCCTTGGAAAAATCAGGCAGCGGCAGGCATAGTCGGGTCTGTGGCCGCAATCGCCCCGCAGTTCGGCGTCAGCAGTCGAGTCCTTTTTGCCTTGAGCTGTGCGGTTAACCACTGCGGCTCATCGGACCGAGCCCGGGGCCCTCGTCTGGCAATCCCCTGCTGCAACCGCAGCGACACCGATGAGCGGGTGGCCGTCCCCTCGGCGCCATTTCCGCGCCGTCGACAGCAGGGGCAAACTATCCGGTTCGACCTGACTTTCCAAGCGAAAAAACGCGGAAGGCCCCACCCGTGGTTCCTTGGCCATTAAGAATGGTGACCGTAGACCAGCCGATCAAGACCCGCGAGGTCCTTTTCGATGAAGATGTCGATGAAGCCGTTCTGCCGGAATTGGGTTTCGACCGCCGCGCCCTGCCCGCTGCCGATCTCGACCGCGACCGCGCCGGCCTTCCTGAGCCAATGCGGCGCCTCGGCAAGGATCGTCCGGTAGGCATCCAGCCCGTCCTTCCCGCCGTCGAGCGCGAACCGCGGATCGTGGTCCCTGACCTCCGGCTGCAAGGTCTCGATCGCAGCGCTTTCGACATAGGGCGGATTGGAGACGATGACGTCGAAGTCCTCCCCCACCTGCAGGGGATCGAACCAGGACCCCCGCCGGGCCTCGAAGCGTTTGGCGACCCCGTGCCGCGCCGCGTTCTCGCGCGCCACCTGCAGCGCCTCCTCCGAAACATCGACGGCGACGGCAGTGGCCGTCGGACTTTCCGTGAGGACAGAGATCGCTATGCAGCCGGTCCCCGTCCCGAGGTCGAGAATGCGCTTGTTGTGCCGTCCCTCGAGCAGGGCCAGCGCACGGATCACGAGGAGCTCCGTCTCGGGGCGCGGGACGAGCGTTGCGGCATTGAGGGCAAAGCTCAGGCCGAAGAATTCCTTTCTGCCGAAGATGCGGGCGATCGGCTCGCCGCGCAGCCGCCGCTCGCCCATCGCCTTGAGTCTCGCCAGCGCTTCGGGCGAAGCCTCGCTGCGTTCGAGATTGATGAGCTCGAGCCGTCCCAGACCAAAGGCATTTTCTGCGAGAAGTCTCGCATCGAGCTCGGGGCTCTCGAGCCCGGCCCGCCGAAAGAGGTCGCGTACCCCCCGCCACGCTGCCCCGATCGTCAGAGTGCTCAGCTGGCCCCCTCCATTGCCGCAAGCTGCGCCGCCTGGTCCTCGGTGATCAGTGCCTCGATGAGCTCCTCGAGCGCATCGCCTGCGATGACCCGGTCCAGCTTATAGAGCGTGAGATTGATCCGGTGGTCGGTTACGCGTCCCTGCGGGAAATTGTAGGTCCGGATGCGTTCGGACCGGTCGCCCGAGCCGACCTGCTCGCGCCGCGCATCGGACCGCGCGCTGTCGCGCGCCGCGCGCTGAGCTTCATAGAGTCTCGCCTGCAACACCTTCATCGCGGTCGCCCGGTTCTGGTGCTGGCTCTTCTGCGACGCGGTGACCACGATCCCCGAGGGGAGGTGGGTGATGCGCACCGCGGAATCGGTGGTGTTGACGTGCTGCCCGCCGGCGCCGGATGACCGCATGGTGTCGATGCGGATGTCCTCGGGCCTGATGTCGATGTCGATATCCTCGACTTCCGGCAGCACGGCGACAGTGGCGGCGGAGGTGTGGATGCGGCCTTGCGCCTCGGTTTCGGGCACGCGCTGCACGCGGTGAACGCCCGACTCGTATTTGAGCCGGGCATAGGCACCCTTGCCCGAGATCTGCGCAACGGCCTCCTTGTAGCCGCCGGCTTCGCCGGGGCTGTCCTCGAGCAGCTGGAATTTCCAGCCCCTCAGATCCGCATAGCGCTGGTACATGCGGAAGAGATCGCCGGCGAAAAGCGCCGCTTCATCGCCGCCGGTTCCGGCGCGCACTTC
>CAYRNE010000331.1:0-3676 GCA_964425245.1 uncultured Devosia sp. | reverse complement strand
CGTGTCTTTCCCTTTTCTGCGGCGGTAGGCCATGTGCGTCCTTCCTTCGACTCGATGACGAAGCGTAGCGGGCCCGCCAGAGCGGGAAATTCGCAAGACTACTGATCCACCCGACAGGACAACATCGATGACGATCTACCTTCTCGCGGGACCCGCCGAGGAGCCGGTCTCGCTCGCCGAGGCCAAGGCGTTCCTGAGGCTCGACGACACGGCAGAAGACGCGCTGGTGACGACGCTGGTGACGGCGGCGCGGCTGCACGTCGAGGGCACGACGGCCCGGGCGCTGCTGGCGCAGAGCTGGCGCCTGGTGCTCGACTGCTGGCCGGCGAACCGCGCTGTCAGGCTGCCGGTCGCGCCCTTGCTGAGCCTCACGGCCATCGCGGCCTACGACGAGGCGGGCACGAAGCACGAGCTCGACGGCGGGCAGTTCGAAATCGACGCGGCGACGCCGCAGCTCTTCGTGCCCGGCGAGGTCGCGGGCATGCCGTTGCTCCGCGAGCGGCAAGGCATCGAGATCGACTACGTGGCCGGATACGGCGACGATGCCGAGGATGTGCCGGCGGATCTGAAACAGGCGGTGCTGGCGCTGGTCGCCTACTGGTTCGAGCACCGCGACACAGCCGTCCTGAGCGGGCCAGGCAACGGTGAGCCGGCAACATTCGAGCGCCTGGTCGCGGGCTACCGGAGGGCGCGGCTATGAGCGCATCGCTGCCGGGCGCCGGCATGCTGACCGACCGCATCCAGTACCAGCGCCGTGAGATGACGCGCGAAGCCGAGGGCGGGCATGCCACGGTCTATGTGCCGGTCGCGACGATCTGGTCCCGCGTGCGGCAACTTTCGGCGCGCCCCGGGCTGCAGGCGGACGGCCGCAGCAGTTCGGTCTCGCATGCGGTGGTCGTGCGGTTCCGCCCGGACGTGAAACCGGGCGATCGTTTCGTCTATCGCGGGCGGCACCTCGATGTCGTCAGCACGGGGGATCTCAACGGACGGCGGGCCTGGCTGAGCTGCCAATGCAGCGAAACGGCGGTGACGGGATGAACAGTGAGGCCAATACGACGACCCCCACCCCCAACCCCTCCCCTCAAGGGGGAGGGGAGCCCGACCACAAGCACCTGTGGATGTGCCGATGAGCAACCCGATTGTTGCATTTCAGGCCGAGTTGATTGCCGCCCTGGAGAGCGACCCGCAGCTCCTGGTTCTTGTCGATGGCGGCATCTTCGATGCGCCGCCCAAGGGCACGAGGCCGCCTTACGTGACGGTGGCGCGGCATGATCTCGCGCCGCGCGATGGCGACGCTGCGCCGGGGTGGGAGCATCGGCTCGTGCTGCACGCCTGGGCGGGCGAGGCGAGCCGCAAGGCGGTGCTGGCGATTGCCGATCGCGTGCTCGTCGTGGCGCTAAACGCGGCCCTCGACGGCGAGCTCGTCGTGACGCATCGGCGGCATGTTCGGACCGAGACGGTGATCGATCGCGGTACCGGCTTTGCGCGGGCGGGCGTGGAGCTGCGGTTCTTCACAGAGGCGGCGTAACGCCGGAGTCCCAGCAATGCGAGGAATGCAATGACGGCCCAGAGCGGCAAGGACATGCTTTTGAAGCTCGACCAGACCGGGTCGGGTTCGTTTCTGACGGTGGCGGGGCTGCGCACGCGAAGCCTCAGCTTCAACGCCGCAGCGATCGACGTCACCGACGCGGAGAGCGCCGGTCGCTGGCGCGAGCTGCTCGCGGGCGGCGGCATCAAGCGCGCCGCGGTCGCCGGCTCCGGCATCTTCAAGGACCAGGCGTCGGACGCGGCGGTGCGACAGCTGTTCTTCGCGGGCACCATCCGCGACTGGCAACTGATCCTTCCCGATTTCGGCACGCTCGAAGGTCCTTTCCAGATCGTGGCGCTGGAATTCTCGGCCGACCACGCGGGCGAGGTGACGTTCGAGATCGCGCTCGAGAGCGCGGGCGAGCTGGCGTTCGCGGCCGTGTAGTGACCGGACCTCGTGGTTCGACAAGCTCACCAAGAGGTCCTCCGCCGGTTCGGTGTGGCAAGGGAGGCAAGAATGGCCAATGCGCAAAGGGGTGAAATCGCCGCCGTGATCGACGGCGAGGAGCGGACGCTCTGCCTGACGCTGGGTGCACTGGCGGAGCTCGAGGCAAGGCTGCAGGCCGGCGATCTCGTCGGGCTGAGCGAGAGGTTCGCGAACGGGCGCGTCTCGGCACGCGACCTCACCGCGATCATCGGCGCGGGGCTGCGCGGCGCGGGCAACGCGATCAGCGACGACGACCTCGCACGCATGGCGATCGAGGGCGGGCTCAGGGGAGCGGCCGACATCGCGGCGCGCTTGCTGCGCGCCACCTTCGGAGAGCCGGCATGAAGCCCTTTCCCTGGCGCGAGGCCATGCAGTTCGGGTTCGGCGTGATGCGCCTGCCGCCGCAGCACTTCTGGGGGCTGACGCCGCGCGAACTCGCGGCGGCGTTCGAGGCGCTGAGCGGGCGCTCAAGGGTCGGCGCGCCGGACCGCGAGACCCTCGCAACGATGATGGAGAAGCACCCCGATGGCCGATAGTTTCGACGATGGCCTGTCGCGCGAGCTTGGCGACGTGTCGGTGGAGCTCGACCGCATCGGGGACCTGGCCGAGGGCGTGTCGCGCGCGCTGAGCCGCGCGTTCCGCGGAGCGGTGCTCGACGGCAAGTCGCTGAACAACGTGCTCGGCGATATCGCGCGGAGCTTCGCGGACATCGCGCTCAGGGCGGCGTTCAAGCCGATGGGCATGCTGGTGGAGAATGCGATCGGCTCGCTGTTCACCGCGACGAATCCGGCGCTCGGCGTCGAGCCCTTCGCCAAGGGCGGCGTGATCGCCGCGCCGGGTTACTTTCCGCTGGGGCGCAACCTCGGGATCGCGGGCGAGGCGGGACCGGAGGCGATCCTGCCGCTCAAACGCGGGCCGGACGGCGCGCTCGGCGTTGCCTCGGCGGGCGTCGGCGCGATCAGCGTGAGCTTCAACGTGACGACGCCCGATGCACGCTCGTTCGCGGCTTCGGAGGCCGAGGTCAGCGCGATGCTGCTCAGGGCGGTCAGGCGGGGGGCGAGGGGATCGTAGAAACTTTTCCGCCTCCCTCTGCCTTGAGAGGAGGGGACCGTGGGCGGGGCCAGATGGCGGATACCGTGGACGAGATTGATCCCACCCCTCAGGGGAGGGAGCCTGGCTGAGGATTCGAGATGGCCTTCCATCCCATTCGTTTTCCCCTCGACGTGGCGCTGGGTGCGCGCGGCGGACCCGAGCGCGCGACCGACGTTGTGACGCTGGCGAGCGGCCGCGAGGAGCGCAACAGCCGCTGGGCGCATTCGCGCCGGCGCTACAATGCCGGCTACGGCATCAAGTCGCGCGCCGACATGCAGGCCGTGCTCGCCTTCTTCGAGGAGCGGCGCGGGCGCTTCCATGCATTCCTGTGGCGCGACGCACTGGACCACACCGCGACCGACGAGGCGATCGGCACCGGCGATGGCGAGACGATGTCGTTCCAGCTCGTCAAGAAATACGGCGCCGACTTCGACCCGTATCTGAGGCCGATCACCAAGCCCGTCGTGGAGACGGTGGTGGTCAAGGTCGATGGTATCGACACCGCGGTCAGCGTCGATCCGCTGACCGGAATCGTAACTTTGGCGGAAGCACCGGAGGCGGGCGCGGCGA
>CAYRNE010000330.1:0-3706 GCA_964425245.1 uncultured Devosia sp. | reverse complement strand
AGCCGTCGAGGTCGCCGAGGACCAGCGGGCGGATGCCGTTCGGATCGCGGGCGCCGATGAGCTTGGTGCGCGTCAATGCGACCAGCGAGTAGGCGCCTTCGAGGTGCGCCAGCGCGTCGACGAAGCGGTCGGCGGAGGACTGGCGTTTCGATCGCGCAATGAGGTGCAGCACCACCTCCGTGTCAGAGGTGGATTGGCAGATCGCGCCCTCGGCGATGAGCTGGCGCCGGAGCGTCAGCCCGTTGGTGAAATTGCCGTTATGGGCGATGGCGATGCCACCCACTTCGAGCTCGGCGAAGAGCGGCTGCACATTGCGCAAAACGGTCTCGCCCGTGGTCGAATAGCGCACATGTCCCATTGCGAGATGGCCGGGCAATCGGGCCACCGTCGCGGGATCGGTGAAGTGGTCGCCGACCAGCCCGAGCTGGCGCTCGGAGTGGAACTGCCGGCCGTCGAACGAGACGATGCCCGCTGCCTCCTGCCCGCGATGCTGAAGCGCGTGAAGGCCGAGCGCGGTGAGCGTCGCCGCCTCGGGGTGTCCCAGAATGCCGAAGACCCCGCATTCCTCATGCAGGGTATCGCCGTCGAGATCGAGGTTTTGCCTGGCTGTCACGTCCATCGCTTTCGGCTGAAACGACAAGGACCGCAATGCGGTCCCCGCGCTTGCGTAAATAGTGCGTTCCGCCCGGAAGTCACCTCACGTCTGCGTTCCGGCGTCCGGCAGGGGCGAACTGTCCTCTTCGAGATCGGTCGCCTCGTTCGGATCGACCACCTCCCCGTCGACCGTCTGGCCCTCGTTCGGCGCTTCCTCGGAGGCACCGCCGAGACCGCGCTTCTGGAGGATGTCGGTGACCTGCTTTTCGAGGTCCTCGGGCAGCACGGCGATGAGCGAGTCGCCGAAATCCTCGAGGATGGGCAGCGACCGGCTCTCGGCCGCCCAGGTCGGCAGCGTCGGGCCGAGCAGCCACTGGCCGAAGATGACGAGGACCACGCCAATCAGGACGCCGCGCGCGACGCCGAAGACGAAGCCGAGCGTGCGGTCGAGCGGGCCGATGCGGCTGTCAACGACGAAATCGGCGATCCGCATGGTGATCAGGTGCAGGATGATCAGGGCGACTAGGAAGACGCCGAGCACCGTGACGACGTCGGCGACGAGTTCCTCGGCGATGTACTGACGTGCGATGTCGCGGTGGTTGAAATAGGCATACGCCGCAATGGCCGCTGAACCGGCCCAGGTTGCCAGGGAGAGGACTTCCCGCGTGAAGCCGCGCGCGGTGGCGAGAATGGCCGAAATCAGCACGAGGATGCCGACGCCGACATCAAACGCTGTCAACATTGGGTGAGTCTGCCCCGAGAGAGAGTGCTGCCGAGGCTCCGTTTAGCGGCTTCCGCCGCCCCTGCCAAGCGTGGAGGCAGGAACGCAGGCCGATCTGCACGTCAAATCGGTTCCCTACTCCGCCGCCTGCAACTGCCGCCCGCCGGCCGCGATCCGCCCGATGAGCTCGGCGAGGTCGGAATATTCGCGCACGGCGAGGCCGCCGTTGCGATCGGCGGCATTGAGCCGGCCGGTCACCGCGGCGGTGAAGCCGAGCTTTTCGGCTTCGCGGAGCCTGAGCGCAGCGTGAACAACGGGGCGGACCCCGCCCGCGAGCGAAATCTCGCCGAAGTACACACTGTCCGGCGGCAGCGGCGAATTGGTCAGCGAGGAAATGAGCGCCGCGGCCACGGCGAGATCGGCGGCGGGCTCGTTGACGCGCAGGCCGCCCGCGACGTTGAGATAGATGTCGTTGCCGCCGATGCGGACGCCGCAGCGGCTTTCGAGCACGGCCAGCACCATCGAGAGCCGACCCGCGTCCCAGCCGATGACCGCACGCCGCGGCGTGCCGAGCGGGGAGGGCGAGACCAGCGCCTGGATTTCGCAGAGCACCGGCCGGGTTCCTTCCATGCCGGCGAAGACGGCCGAACCCGCCGCGCCCTCGTCGCGCTGGTCGAGGAACAATGCCGAGGGATTGGCGACCTCGCGCAGGCCGAGCGTGGTCATTTCGAAGACGCCGATTTCGTCGGTCGCCCCGTAGCGGTTCTTGACCCCGCGCAAGATGCGGAAGGCGTGGCTCGCGTCGCCCTCGAAGTAGAGCACGGCGTCGACCATGTGCTCGACAACACGCGGACCGGCGATCTGGCCGTCCTTGGTGACGTGGCCGACGAGGACGACCGCCGCGCCCGATTTCTTGGCGAAACGGGTGAGCGCCTGCGCCGAGGTGCGGACCTGCGTCACGGTGCCCGGGGCGCTGTCCGCGCGCTCGGTCCACAGCGTCTGGATGGAATCGATGATGACGAGGTCGGGCGCCTCGCCCTGCTGCAGCGTTGCGAGGATGATCTCGACATTGGTTTCGCTCAGAAGCTGGACGGGCGCCCCGCCGAGTTCCAGCCGCTGCGCGCGCAACCGGATCTGGCCGACCGCCTCCTCGCCCGACACATAGACGACGCGCTTGCCCTGCTTCGCCAGCGCCGCCGCCGCCTGGAGGAGGAGGGTGGACTTGCCGATGCCCGGATCGCCGCCGACCAGCAGCGCCGAGCCCATGACGAAGCCGCCGCCGGTCACCCGGTCGAGTTCGGCGATGCCGGAGGCAACGCGCGCGGCGGATTCGGTCTCGCCCGCAAGAGGCACAAGTTCGGCGGGACGGCCCGAGGCGGCGACGGACTTCGGCCCCGCGCCGACGCCGCTCTCGGCGATCTCCTCGACCACCGAATTCCATTCCCCGCAGGCTTCGCAGCGGCCCTGCCAGCGCGGATGGCTCGCGCCGCAGGCCTGGCAGACGAAGCTGGATCTGGCGCGCGCCATGACGATTCTCCGGACGACTCAGCAGTACCGGAGGCTACATTGACATTCAAGAACGAAAAGTGAACATCAAGAGGGGAATGGACGGGGGATATCGCGATGTGCGATAGTGTGTGGTGAAGAAGCTGGAGTTCAAGCCGCCAGCTTTTCGGCAGTGGCTCAAGCTGCCGAAGGACATCAGGAACCGGGTCGAGGGCAAGCTCATCGAGTTTGTGTCGACCGGCAAGGGTGATGTCAGGCATCTGAGGGGTCGACCGGGCGCCAGGCTGCGCGTTGGCGATTGGCGGGTGTTATTCGTCGTCGATGGGGACACCATCACCGTCATCGCCGTTGGACACTGGCGGGACGTCTACGAGTAGGAGCAGTTATGACGGTTCGGTTTGAGAAGACGCCCAAGGGCGAAGTCGCAATTCTGCCGCGTGAGGAATACGAGGCTCTGCTCGAACTCGTGAACGAGGCCGAAGAGGACGAGGGGACGGCGCGTGTCATTGATAGGGTTATGGCTGCCAACGAGCCCACGTTCCCGCTAGAAGCCGCTAACCGTGTCGCCGACGGCGAAAACCCGGTCCGCGTCTTCCGCGAGTGGAGGGGTCTGACGCAGGTCGAACTCGCCTCGCGCGCGGGCCTCAGCCAGGGACATGTCTCGGACATCGAAGGCGGGCGGCGCATCGGAACGGTAGCCGTGTTGCGGCAGATCGCGGACGCGCTGGGCGTGCCGCTGGATTTGCTGGCTTAGCCGTGGATTGGGTTTGGGCAGTTATCTCAGTTGTTGCTGTCGCACTCGTTTCAGGCTTCGTCCTTCTTAGCCACCTCGCCGACGAACGACACCCACGACGGCGAAAGGAATGGAAAGGCCGGATGTCGATA
>CAYRNE010000329.1:0-3740 GCA_964425245.1 uncultured Devosia sp. | reverse complement strand
ATCGAATTTCGAGCGGCTGCTGTTCGAGGCGCTCGGGCGCGATGCCGATGGGCTGCGGCGGCTGACCGAGGGTCTCGCCCAGTCCGGCAGCTTTACCATCCCGGAGGGCGCGATGAAGGCGATCCGTTCCGATTTCGATGCCGGCACCGCCAGCGAGGCCGATACGGCCGCCGCCATTCGCGAAACCTGGGACGGCTCGGGCTACCTGCCCGATCCGCATACGGCGGTCGGGATATCGGTCGCCCGGAAGTTCACCGGCGGCGGTTCGCCGGTGGTGACCCTGGCCACGGCGCACCCGGCCAAGTTTCCCGCCGCGGTGAAGGCCGCCTCGGGCATTGAACCCGGTCTCCCGCTGTGGTTGGCTGATCTGGACGAAAGGCCCGAACACTTCGACGTTCTGGGAAATGATCAGGGCGAGGTCGAGGCCTATATCCTGGACCGAATCCATTGATGACCGCGCTCGACGTCACGGCGGGCGCCATCATGTCCGCGATCATCAGCATTCCCGGCGCGGCGTTGTCCGGGTTCGGAGAAGACTTGTGAGCGTAAGAAGCACGACCCTGCCCAACGGGATGACGGTTCTCACCGATGACATGCCGCATCTGGAAAGCGCCTCGCTCGGTATCTGGGTGAAGGCCGGGTCGCGCAGCGAAAGCCAGGCCGAGCACGGCATTTCTCACGTGCTGGAGCACATGGCGTTCAAGGGCACCAAGACCCGAAGCGCTCTCGATATCGCCGCCGCGATCGAGAATGTCGGCGGCGACCTCAATGCGGCGACCTCGGTCGAGCATACCGGCTACTTCGCGCGCGTACTCAAGGAGGACGTCGCGCTCGCCGGCGACATCCTCTCGGACATTCTGCAGAATTCGCTCTTCGAGCGCGACGAGCTCGACCGCGAGCAGCAGGTGATCGTCCAGGAAATCGGCGCTGCCCGCGACAACCCCGACGATCACGTATTCGATCTCTTCCAGTCCGCCGCTTATCCCAACCAGCCCATCGGGCGCACCATCCTCGGTACCGTCGACTCGGTGAAAAGCTTCAGCCCGGAGACGATCCGGGGTTACATGAACCGCAACTACGTGGGCGAGCGCATGGTCATCTGCGCGGCGGGAAACGTCGATCATGACGCGCTAGTCGACATCGCCAACGACCGCTTCCACGACCTGCGCGCCGATGGCGCGCCGGAGCCGGTCAAGGCTCAGTATGTCGGTGGCGAGGAGCGCCTCGTCTCGGAGCACGAGCAGGCGCACATCGTGCTTGGCCTCGAGGGCAGGGCGTACAATTCCGACGGCTTCTACGCCGCGCAGATTCTCGCCTCGATCCTCGGCGGAGGCATGAGCTCGCGGCTGTTCCAGGAGGTGCGCGAGAAGCGCGGCCTCTGCTATTCGGTCTATGCTTTTCACTGGGCCTTCGCCGATTCCGGCATCTTCGGCATCGCCGCCTCGACCGGAGAGGACGAAGTGACCGAGCTCCTGCCCGTCATCCTCGCCGAACTGCGCAAAGCGACAGAAAACATCACCGACGAAGAGGTGATCCGGGTCCGCAACCAGATACGGGCCGGGCTTCTGATGTCGCTCGAAAGTCCATCCTCGCGTGCGGGGCAGCTGGCGCGCCAGCAGATACTCTGGGGCCGGCCGATTCCGCTCCAGGAGACGGTGGATCGGATCAACCGCATCACTGCGGACCGCGTGAAACTCATCGCGAACCAGATCCTCGAGACCAACAAGGTGTCGCTGGCCGGCATCGGTCCCGTGGCCAAGCTGCCCGATTACCAGACGATCGCGGCACAGCTGAAAAACTAGGACGCGAACGCGGGGATGATGCTGACCTGGTTTGCCCGCGACGAAACGCCCGTTCTCCTGGGCCCCCGGGTGACCCTTCGCGCTCCGCGGGCAAGCGACTATGCCGCGTGGCAGAAGCTGCGGCGCGAAAGCCGCGAGTTCCTGAAACCCTACGAGCCGCGCTGGAGCGAGGCCGATCTCAGCCATCGCGTGTTCACGGCGCGCCTGCGGCGCGGTCGCGAGGAGGCACGGGCCGGCAGCGATTACACCTTTTTCATTTTCGAGCGGGAATCGGGGCGCGAGACGCTGGTCGGCGGCCTGACGCTGTCCAACGTGCGCCGCCGGGCCGCCCAGTTCGTGACGCTCGGCTACTGGATGGGGCAGCCGTTCGCCGGCCGGGGCCTCATGACCGAGGCCGTCGGCGTTGTCGTTCCCTTTGTCTTCGATACGCTCGGGCTGCATCGGATAAACGCGGCCCTTCTGCCGGACAACACGGCGAGCCGCAGGGTCCTTGAAAAGAACGGATTCAAGGAAGAGGGATTCGCCCAGAGCTATCTCCAGATCGACGGCAAGTGGCGCGACCATGTTCTGTTCGGATTGGTGCGGGAAAGGTACGAGGCGGCTGCCCGGACGCAACGCCGCTAATGCTTGTCGCAGCGGGCAAACGCCGCTACCAAGGGCCGGTCCATGACCGCGGCGGGGTCGATTTTCAGCTGATGCGCCTTCTGAGAGCCTTCGCGCTTTGTATCGCGTTCGCGCTGGCCGGCGTCCTGCCCGTCTCCGCCTTCGAAGTGATCACCGTGCCCGAGGACGTCAACGCCGTGAACCTCACGGGCGTGCTCGATATCGTCGCGGGGCAGGATGGGCGCGTACAGCTCTCGACGGCTCCCGGCGACGACGGGATCATCCGCCGCATCGAGGTGCTTGCCTCGACGAACGGGACGAACCCGAGTTGGGCCCTGTTCGCACTCCGCAACGACAGCGACGTGCAGCTCGAACGGCTACTGGTCGCGCCGTTCTTTCGCTTGCCCGGCTCCGGCATCTTTCGCCCCGATCTCGGCGACCAGCGGATCACGGCCCTGACGCCGAGCGCCGGCATCCGTCCGGAACGCCTGCCGGACCGCGAAGCCGACGTTTTCGAGATAACGCTCGATCCGGGTGCCACGGTCACTTTCGTCGCCGAGCTCTCCAACGGCAGCCTTCCCGAACTCTACATGTGGAAGCCCGACGCCTACCGCGACTACGTGAACTCGTTCACGTTGTTCCGTGGCACGGTGCTCGGCGTGTCGTCTCTCGCTGCGGTGTTCCTCACCATCATGTTCGTCGTGAAGGGCAGGGGCATCTTCCCGGCGACGGCCGCCTTTTCATGGGCCGTGCTGATCTACCTGCTGATCGATTTCGGCGTCCTCGGTCCGCTGCTGGGCATCCCCAACGGTTCGATGCAGCCGTTTCGGGCGGCCGCCGAGGCGGGGATCGCGACGACGCTATTCGGGTTCCTTTTCATTTACCTCAACCTCCACCGATGGCACCTGCGCTTCATCCACCTGGCGCTCGCGCTGCTGGTGGTGTTCCTCGCGCTGTTCGGATTCGCCTTCTTCCAGCCCGAGATCGCGGCGACCGTTGCGCGGCTGGTGCTGGCGCTGCTGGCGCTCACCGGCTTCTTCCTGATCCTGCTGCTGGCGCTCCGCGGCTACGACAGGGCCGTGCTCCTCGTCCCCACCTGGATCATCTATATCGCCTGGATCTTCTACAGCTGGCTGGTCGTGACCGGGCAGGTCAGCAACGATGTCGCCCAGCCCGCGGTCGCCGGCGGCCTGGTGCTGACCGTCATGCTGCTCGGCTTCACGTCGGTGCAACACGCGTTCTCCGAAGGCCAGGTCTCGATCGGCACCCTGAGCGAGGTGGAGCGCCGGGCGCTGGCGCTCACCGGCTCGGGTGACTTCGTTTTCGACTGGAACA
>CAYRNE010000328.1:0-3747 GCA_964425245.1 uncultured Devosia sp. | reverse complement strand
GCCCCGGCAGGTCCTCCGCAATGAGGCCGGGCTTGCCGAAGCGGTTGGCGGCGTCAGCGTGCATCCAGACCGCGGCGGCGGCGGCCTCGAACCCTGCCATGCCCTGTGCCAGCAGCCCGGCAACGATACCGGCCAGCACATCGCCGGCTCCCGCAGTTCCGAGCGTGGCCGGCGCATTGGCGTTGATCGCCGCCCGTCCGTCCGGCGCCGCGATCACGGTATCGGTGCCCTTGAGGATAACCACCGCGCCTGATCGCTCCGCCGCGGCGCGGGCGCGTTCCGGTTTCGATCCTGCCAGATCGGGGAAGATGCGCGCGAACTCGCCCTCGTGCGGAGTCATGACCACGGCGCGGTCCCTGCCCTTGATGGCGCCGAACAGCTCCTGCGGATCGTTCCTGAAGCTCGTGAGCGCATCGGCGTCGAGCACCGCCTGCGCGCCGCTCCTGAGCACGGCATGCACATTGGCCTTTGTCGTGTCGCCCACCCCCGCCGCAGGTCCGATCACCACCGCGTTGATCCGCTTGTCCTCGAGCATGAGCGACAGGCCGGACGTACCCTCGATCGAGCGAAGCATGATCGATGTCGTGTGCGCCGCGTGAACGATCATGGCGCTGTTCGGGCCCGCTATGGTGACGAGCCCGGACCCGGTCCTCAGGGCAGCCATCGCGGCGAGCCGCGACGCGCCGGTCTGCAGCGCCCCGCCCGAGACGACGAGGCAGTGGCCGCGGTCGTACTTGTGCGTGGCGCGGTCCGGAACCGGCAGCGTCCACAGGTGCGGGCCGTTTTCCCATGCCCTCGCGCCGATCGGCGGGAGAACCGAAGCGGGGATACCGATATCGGCCAGCACGAGCTCACCGCAGAGATCGCGACCGGGCATCAGCAGGTGCCCCGGCTTCCTGCGAAAGAAGGTGACGGTGAGAGCCGCCCGGATCGCGACGCCGCGCACGGCGCCCGTGGCTCCGTCGACTCCGGAGGGCACGTCGATGCTCACGATCGGAAGCCCGCTCGCGTTCATGCCTTTGAGGACTTCCCGCACCGGCCCCTCGACGTCGCGGTCGAGCCCCGCGCCGAACACGGCATCGACGATCAGCCCAGCATTGCCGACCATGCCCGGCCGCGCCTCTTCGATCGGGCCCGTCCATTTCGTCGCGTTGAAGTCGGCGTCGCCGTTGAGCTTTTCGCGCTCGCCGAAGAGCGCCAACCGCGCCGGCCACCCCTTGCCCGCGAGCAGCCGCGCGACGACGAAGCCGTCGCCTCCGTTGTTTCCCGGTCCGCAGACAACGAGCACTTCGCGCTGCGAGTAGCGGGCGGCAATCGCCTCTGCGACGGCGCTGCCGGCATTTTCCATGAGCGTCAGCGACGGTACCCCGGCCTCGACCGCGAGCGCGTCGGCGCGGGACATTTCGGCGGGCGTGAGGAGGATATGGTCGGCCGCGGTCATACCGCGAACCTAACTGGCGCAGCGGGAAACAAGAAGAGCCGCATGAACCAACCGCTGACGCCGGGAGCTTCGCCGTGGCGCCGGGAGAGGATTCCGAACCGCGGGCTCGCGACGTTGGGCCTCGTCGCGAAGATGACGCATGGCATCAGCCAGGGTCAGACTCACGGCGCCGCCGTGCAGCGCGGGACCGGCAGACGACAAGGCCGCCCGGGGGCGGCCTTCGGGGCACTCGACGACCGACGAACGGCGATCAGTGATCGTGGTGGTCGTGCTCGCCGTGATCGTGGTGGTGGTGCTCGTCCGGAAGCTCGTCGTCGTCCGCCGAGATGATCTTGCCCAGTTCTTCGCGCGTCATCGGCTTTTCGGTCTTCTGCGCCAGCTCGGCGACGAAATCGACGACCTTGTTCTCGAACACAGGCGCGCGCAGCGAGGCGAGCGCGCCCGGATTCTTGCGGTAATAGTCGTAGACCTGCTGCTCCTGGCCCGGGAAGCGGCGCACCTCGGCGATCAACGCCTGCTGGTGCTCCTCGTCCGTCACCTCGATCTTGTTCTGGTTGCCGATCTCGGCGACCACGAGCCCGAGCCGCACGCGGCGCTCGGCGATCTTGCGATACTGCTCCTTCGCCTCATCCTCGGTCGTTCCCTCGTCCTCGAACGAGCGGCCGTGGTGCTCGATCTCGTGCTTCACGCGATCCCAGATGGTTTTGAACTCCGCCTCGACGAGCTGGTCCGGAACCGCGAACTGGTGGCCTTCATCGAGCTGATCGAGGATCTGGCGCTTGACCGCCTGCCGGCTCATCTGGCCGAGCGCGGCCTGCATCTGCTCGCGGATCGCCTCGCGCAGCGCTTCGACGTTTGCGAGGCCGAGCTTCTGGGCGAATTCGTCGTTGAGCTCACCCTCCTTGGGCGCGTCGACGTGGAGGATGGTGACCTCGAAATCGGCCTGCTTTTCGCGCAGCTCCTCGTTGGCATAGTCCTTGGGGAAGGTCACCGAGACGGTTCGGGTCTCGCCCTTCTTCATGCCGATGAGCTGCTCCTCGAAGCCGGGGATGAACTCGCCCGCGCCGACCGTGAGGTGCGCGTGGTCCGACGACCCGCCGGGGAACGGCTCGCCCTTGATCGTCCCCTTGAAGCTGAGCCCCAGGTGATCGCCCTCGGCGACCGTGCCATCGTCGCCCTTGTCCTCGTAGCCGCGCTGCTGGCGGAATACCCGCTGCAGCTCGTTCTCGACTTCCTCGCCGGTCACCTCGACCACCGGCTGCTCGATCTTCAGGCCCTTGAAATCCATGAGCGCGACCGGCGGCAAGACCTCGTAGCTGACGGCGAAGTTGAGATCGGCCTTGCCGTCGAGCACGTTGTTGATCTCGGCCTGGTCCTCGGGCAGGTCCACCTGCGGCTGCGCCGCCGCCTTTTCCGATCGCTCCTCGAGCGCCTGGGCCACCGTCGTGTTGATCGCGTCCGTCAGAACTTCCGACATGGCCGATTTGCCGTACATCTTCTTGAGGTGCGTCATCGGCACCTTGCCCGGCCGGAAGCCCTTCAGCACCGCCTTGCCCCTGAGGTCATCGAGCTTGGCGTCGAGGCGCTGCGTCAGGTCGGCGGCCGGGATCACCACGGCGAGTTTGCGCTTGAGGCCCTCGTTGAGGGTTTCGGTAACCTGCATTCGGTTCAGTCCCGTTGTGAATTCAATGGTGTGACGCATCATAGGCGGCTGGTGCGGGTGAGAGGACTTGAACCTCCACGCCTTGCGGCGCTGGAACCTAAATCCAGTGCGTCTACCAGTTCCGCCACACCCGCAAAGCGTCCCGATGGCCGGGGTTGCGTGCATATATGGCAAGAGAACGGGGCAGTCAAAGGAATGAGCGTCCGGTCGCCCGAACGTCCGCAGCCGTGAGCCGCCGGAAGAAAGACCAATCCTTCGGCATTCGCCGGGCCGGGCTGTCAATCTTGGCCCACCGTTTGCCTATCTCGTAGGCACTCCGCCTACTTCGTGAGCAGACGGGCCGCGCAGCGCTTGATGGCCGACATCAGCCGTTCGGCCTACCTGCCTGACTTGCCGCTTGTTTCTCCGTCTCGCCTCGCATGGCACGGCCCGTGCATTATTGGCGGCGGGCCCGATAGGGGCAGCGGAGCGCAAGGCTCCTGACGAAGGAAGAACACCGGAACCGGCGACCGGCTGGCGTCCAGACGGCGACGGGCGTGTTCACGTGGAGGCCGAAGAATGAAGAAGATCGAGGCTATCGTGAAGCCGTTCAAGCTCGACGAGGTCAAGGAAGCGCTGCAGGAAGTGGGCCTGCAGGGCATTA